>DATLZR010000045.1 GCA_035573895.1 Blastocatellia bacterium
GGGTTGAACGTCCTCCAGTACTTCATCTCCACGCACGGGGCGCGCAAGGGATTGGCCGATACGGCGCTCAAGACCGCCGATTCCGGATATTTGACTCGACGGCTCGTTGACGTCGCCCAAGATGTGATCGTCACCGAGTACGACTGCGGGACGGTCAAGGGCATCTGGGCTGAAGCCATCATCCATGCCGGCGAGATCGTGGAGCCGCTGCGAGACCGCATCATCGGGCGCGTGGCCCTCGAAGACGTCGTTGATCCCATTGAGGGCAGCGTCCTCGTCCATGCCAATGAGGAGATCACGGAGGACCTGGCCAATGAGATTCAGAACGCGGGAATCGAGCGGGTGAAGATCCGGTCCGTGCTGACCTGCGAATCTCGACGGGGCGTCTGCGTCCTCTGCTACGGGCGGAATCTCGCCACCGGCAAGATGGTCGAGATCGGAGAGGCCGTCGGCATCCTCGCCGCTCAATCCATCGGAGAGCCCGGCACCCAGTTGACCATGCGCACCTTCCACATCGGCGGCACGGCCAGCGCCATCAAGGAGCAATCGTCGCACGAAGCCCGTCGGGGCGGTGTGGTCAAGTTCGAGAACCTGCGGACGATTCGCAACCGCAAGGGCGAGTTGATCGCCATGAACCGAAACGGACATATCGCTATCATTGACAATCGCGGGCGCGAGATCGAACGCTACCCGGTGACCTATGGCGCGATCATCCGGGTGACCGAGGGACAAACGGTTGAGCCGGATCAGCGGCTGGTGGAGTGGGACCCCTACACCTTCTCGATCCTGGCCGATGTCGCGGGGACCGTTCACTTCAAGGACCTGATCGAGAATGTGACCTTCCGCGAGGAGGTTGACAAGGTGACGGGACTGGCCTATCGAACCGTCATCGAATCGCTCGACGAGAAGCTGCAACCGCGCATCGAGCTGCGCGACGACGACGGCAAGCTCATCAAGGTCCAGCACCTGCCGATCCGCGCCATCATCATGGTGAACGACTTCGATGAGTGGCGACGCCGCAAACGCGAAGAACGACGCGAGGATTGGCGAGATGTCACCCTCCAGGAGGAAGAAGGAGTGCGCGTCGCAGTCGGCGATGTCATCGCCAAGATCCCTCGGCAAACGGCCAAGGCCAAGGACATCGTGGGCGGTCTGCCCCGTGTGGTCGAGCTGTTTGAAGCTCGCCGTCCTCGGGAAACGGCCGTGATGGCGGAGATCTCCGGTCGCGTCAAGGTGCTGGGCATTCAACGCGGCGTGCAGAAGGTTCAGGTCATCGGCGATGACGGCGAGGTCCGCGAATACTCCATCCCGCGCGGGACCCACCTCAACGTGCAAGACGGTGATTATGTCACCGCCGGCGATCCGCTCATTGACGGCCCGCTGAACCCCCACGACATCCTGGCCATTCTCGGCATCGAAGCCGTGCAGAAATATCTGGTCAACGAGATCCAGGAGGTCTACCGGCAGCAGGGCGTCACCATCAACGATAAGCACATCGAGGTGATCGTGCGTCAGATGCTCCGCTGGGTCAAGATCAAGGATCCGGGAGATACCGATTTCGTCCTCGATGAACAGGTGGACCGCTTCCACTTCGCCGATGAGAACGAGCGCGTCATCCGACGGGGCGGCAAACCGGCACAGGCGGAACCCCTGTTGCTCGGCGTCACGAAAGCCAGTCTCTCAACCGATAGCTTCATCAGCGCCGCCTCTTTCCAGGAGACGACTCGCGTGCTCACTGAAGCCGCCGTCAGCGGACGCATTGACTACCTGCGGGGGCTCAAGGAGAACGTCATCGTCGGTCGCCTCATTCCCGCCGGAACCGGCATGAAGTATTATCGTCAGGTGGAAATCCCGGTTGACCGCGAAGCCGAGGAAGCGGCCGTTGCCCCCATGGCCGAGGATGAACGAAGCGAATTACTCAAGGACGTGACGATGACGATCGCCGAGACCTCCGATATGGAGGAAAACGTCACCGAGGAATAGGCGGGGCCCCGAGAGAAGTCCTCGTAGGTCCTCGCCCACTGACGAGAGAACCGTGGTTCATTCAGGTGCGACAAGGAGCCGCCCGTGAGCCTCTCACGGCGGCTTCTTTTGTGTCGGCCAGATTGCTCAGGAGAAACGATCATGGAGCAGAGGATCACCAGGAAGATTTGGCATGATGGGACGTTCATTGATTGGGAGGATGCCAAAATTCACGTGATGGCGCATGCCGTCAACTATGCCTCGACGGTGTTCGAGGGAATTCGCTGTTACGCCACCCCAAAGGGGCCGGCCATCTTCCGCTTGAAGGATCACCTTCAGCGACTGCTCAATTCCTGCCATATTTACCGGATGGACATCCCCTACTCGCTGGACGAGCTGACGACGGCCTGCAAGGACCTCGTGCGCATCAACGAGGTCAGCGAGTGTTACATTCGCCCCCTGGTCCTGCGGGGCTATGGTGTGTTCGGCGTCAATCCGCTGTCCTGTCCGCTGGAGACGTATATCGTTTGCTGGGTGTGGGGAAAATACCTCGGCGAAGACGCTCTTGATCAGGGCGTGGATGCCTGCGTGTCGAGTTGGACGCGCATCGCGCCGAACACGCTCCCGGCGCTGGCGAAGGTGGCGGCCAATTACATGAACTCGCAGCTCATCAAAATGGAGGCCGTCCTCAACGGTTTCGCCGAGGGGATCGCTCTCGATGCCAATGGCTATGTGAGCGAGGGCAGCGGCCAGAATATTTTCCTCGTCATGGGCGGGAAGCTCCTGACGCCCCCGCTGAGCGCGTCAGTGCTGCCCGGCATCACCCGCGATACCATTCTTCATCTCTGTCGGCTGAACGGCTTCGAGGTGACGGAGACGCCCATCCCCCGCGAGATGCTCTACATCGCCGATGAGGTCTTCTTCGTCGGAACCGCTGCCGAGATCACACCCATTCGCTCGATTGATCGAATCCCCATCGGCTCGGGCAAACGCGGCCCCATCACCCGACACCTCCAGGAGGAATTCTTCGCCATCACTTCGGGCAGGAAGGAAGCGCCCGATGATTGGTTGACATTTGTGACCTAGCCCACGAAGGCGCACCCGGGAATCGGTCGGTGTTGCACGAGGAAGTCGTGAAGGGAGCATGTGTTCTTGGATGTGAGGGACGACGATGGATCTCGGACTGAAAGATAAAGTGGCACTTGTGACGGGGGCGTCGGGAGGGATCGGTCGAGCGATCGCTCGTTCACTCTCGGACGAAGGAGTCAAGCTCGTCATCCACTATCACACGAACCGAGCCGCTGCGGAGCGATTGCAGCAAGAGCTGGCGGTGGAGAGCCTCGTCCTCGGAGCCGATCTTCGAGACGAGGCACAGGTGCGGCGCCTTTTCGAGGCGGCCGTGGCCCGGTGGGGACGCCTCGATCTTCTCATCGCCAACGCCGGCATCTCTCCTCACACCGCCGTCGGCATCAAGGACTTCCCCACATCCGATTGGGACCGCATCTTTGAAGTCAATGTGCGCGGCGTTTTCTTTTGCGTTCGGGAGTTTCTTCCGATCGTCGAGCGCCAGCAAAGCGGACGCATCGTCATCATCTCCTCGACGGCGGCTAAATTCGGCGAAGCGTATAATGCCGCTTACGCCGCCGCCAAATCGGCTCTTCTGGCCTTCATGCTCTCGCTCAAAAACGAGATCGTCAAACTGGCCCCCTATGCCGCCGTGAATATCGTCGCTCCCGGGTGGACGCTCACCCGCATGATGAAGGGCGTCGAGCAACGAACCATCCTGCGCTCCTTCCAGACGCGAGCCATCGCCTGGGAGGTGCCGCTGCCGGAGGATATCGCGCCTCTGGTCGTTTTCCTTTGCTCGGAGAAATGCGCCCGCTTCATCTCCGGTCAAGCCATCTACGTGGATGGAGGGATGGAGGGGCGCGTCATTCACTGGCCGGAAGAACTGGCCCCTCTCCAGGACTTCTTTGCCCGCCACCGCGCGCCTGAGTAGCGCAGCTTACAACGATCTCGTCCGGCGGCAGAACACTCCGCTCGGAGCGGCTCCTTCCGGCACGCTCCTCGCAGTCTTATACGCTGGCCCACCTTCGTCAGCGTCGGCTTCTGTAGGGGGGAGGCGGAGGCTCCATCCCGGTCACTCGTTGAACGCCGATGATCCCGTTGGTGTGAGCGGCAGGATCACGGACGTCCGTCTCGGTGAAAAAGACTTCGCCCGTGATCGGATGAACCCCCAGCCCGCCGTTGACAAAGCCAAGCTGCCTGAGCGTGTTGCCCGCCATGTCGCGGATGCTCGGCACGCTCAGAATTTCTCTTTCCGAGGCGTAGACCGAGGCGGTCGCTCGTCCCCCGGCGGCATCGGCCAGCGCAATGATCGCCCGTGTAGCCAGGTATCCCGGCGTTCCAAAAGCATTGGCCAGATAGATGAGATCACGCGGGCCGACATCAATCCCGCTGAAACCGACATCGGGTATCTCCAGGTCAGCTTCTATATCTGTCGCCGCCACAAGTACGGAGACCTGACCCGTCATGGGAATGACCTCCAGAATGTCATCGGTCGCATCCCGACTCCCACTGTTGAGGACGACGAGAGTCTGCGTCGCCGACCGCACGGCGATGTCGTTGAGGGCGATCGCATCCGGGGAGCCGCCGACTGCCGCCATAAGCTGAGAGGCACTTGTGAGCAGAGTGGCCGGAGTCTTCCCTCCATCAGGTGCGTGCACATCAATCGTGACGATGCTATCGCCGGTGATCGAACCGAAAAAGTCGTTCAGAGTGATATAAGCGGTCGTCTCCCAAACGGCCATCGCCGTACTTCCCTCAAGAGACGATACACCGGACAACCCATCAAGCCCTGAGATCAACGCGACGGATTTCGTCCGCAGGTCCACGCGAAAGAGATACGCCCGTTCGGGCGAGGCCCCGGAATTCGGTCCATCGGTGAGGATCAGGAGATGACCATCACTATCAACGTCCAGTGCTTGCACGGTCATCCCTGCCGGAGCAGGATCCGACCCATTGAGGGCATCCACTTTCTCTCGAAGGGTGGGGGTATCGGTTACCTTCACGAAGTCCCGGGGCGTGATCGAGTAAACCTCGTAGATGTCGGTGTTCGTCGCATCGGAGATGAGCGTGAAGAAGAGGCGGTTATTCGCCGTCGCCAGAAGCCGCCCCGGAAGCGCACGAGCCGGATCCGACGTCCCGTTCAAGGTCACCAACGTCGCTCCAGGAATCACCAGTCGGACCTGAAGTTGGTCCAGTTGGGCCGGTACCAGCGAAATCAAAAGAGAAAGCATAAGGCTCCCTGTGGCGAGGAACTTTGTCATAGAGACCTCCTTTCCGCTGAAGCGACCTTCCTACGACCGAAAGGATAACAAGGCGTACCGGACTGAGGCAACACCTCCATTTCAGGCGTCACCTTTTAAACGGAAATTCCGGGCGCGGAAAAATCCGTCGGTGCTGAATTCAGGGTCCGCGCGGGCGCTCCGGCTCCGGTAGGTTAGCAAAAAACACCCGGGGCCCGGGCAAAGCGTTCCCTTGAATTGTGCTGGGCGGATTCCCCTCAGGTGTGAAACCGTTGCGTTACCCTACCGGGTTCGTCTCGGCAATCGCATGGTCGTGCGACACGCGGAGACGAGGAATTCAGCTCCACTTGACGACGAGGCAACAGGATGGGTGTAAGAGGGGTGCGCTGGCAAGCTTGCCGCAAGGACGGTGATGGAAGAATTATGGCGACACCGGTCGAAGCGATTCCTTCCAGGACGGAGGAGCTGGTGGCGGCGATTGAGGAGCTGATGGCCAGGGTCGAGACTTCGGTCACCGAGGATGAAACGCCTGTGGATGATTTGTTCTCGGAAAAACAGCAGCGCCTTTTGGCGGAGCTACTCTACCGGCAGCTCTAAGAGCGTATCCCAAAACCCGTTAGGAGCGTCTCCAGACCGCGACTCATCTGCCTCTGGAGGGGCTCCTATCCTTGGGGGATAGGTTCTAAACCGTGGTTGCCCCTAATTGCACCAAATGTGTAGCACTGGTGAGATTAGTGAATGTTCGCGTGTATGTGCCTGGTGTCGCGGAAGAAGAACGGCTTTTCCCGGGAGCGCGGGTCTCCCGGACCTGCCTGGTCCAGCCAGCAACGAGCCCGCTGGAAGCGGGCGCTCCTGGCGGCGCGAAACAGGTAGGTTCGTGCAATGCTGATGCGCGTTTCGGTCATCTCAAATCCCCTAGACCCCCTGGCTCGGCACAATAACCGGTGATGGTGCTCAGCACAGGGACATGCGGGGACCTCTTCCCATACTGCCGGTCGTTCTCTGTTCCCTCCATCGTGATACAAACCTGATCCCTTTCTTTAAGGGATCGGTGTGGAAGTGGTGCGCAAACCCGGAATGCGCTGAAAGTGGCGGCGGTTTGTGGTGAGCAGCATTAGGTTATGGTGGAGACAGGTTGCGGCAATAAGCAGATCCATGTCGCCGATGAGCAGGTTACGCTGGCGCAACCGGGCGCGGTGTTTTTCAAAAGAGACGGCAGATGTCGTCAGTGATCGGTAGGGCCGTCTTGTCGGTGAGGAATGTGAGGAGCGGCTGTTCGGCAGCAGTCGGGTTGGTGGCACGGTAGACGCCCTCATACAACTCGGCCAGCGAGACGATACTGATGGCCAGTTGCGGTGCTCCGATCTTGAGGAGGGTTCGAGTGTAAGCTTTTGCGCCACGCAGGTGGCGGACGATCCAACCCGTATCCAGCAGGTGAGTCGGACTCATAGGCGCACCTGAGGGCGGGTCTGAAGGACCCGGTTCTGATACACCTCTCGCTCAAACACCTGACAATCGAGTAAGTCTTTCCACGCCCCCGCTGTGGCCGCCGTTGGATTCTCACCGGGTGGAATGCCTGATTGTGACCACTACCTCGTCACCCTCTCCTAGGTCCAGCGGCTCTAATGGTTCAAGACGACCTCGGTGATAGCGCGCCTTAATGGTTTTGATCATCCTTAACTCCACCTCCTCGGTCAGTGTAACAGTCTTCGCTTCAAGAAGCAACATAAGGGTATCTGACAGGGGATCAGCACTTGTGATGCGTGACCTTCTCAATCGGCAATTCACAATCAGTATGCGCCATTTCTTCTTCAATCCCGGATCGTGATCGGCACTTGCGCCCCGTCTCATCCTCGTGTGATTGACCGTTGCCCTGATTGGCCAAGGTTGTCGGACACGGTGCCGTTGCCGGGACCCTCACCTGATACGTGATCTGGATCACCGTTCCATCATCTAATCCGGTCGTCAAGTTGCCTGACAGATAGCAAGCTCTTGTTCATTACAATGGCCCCAGCAAGCCATACAGGGGCCTCGCCGTGAATCCCCCTTGCTTGGTGGAAGCGGATGGGCGGCCCTAGCGGGCTGCCCATCCAGTCTCTCCTACCAGCGAGACCTGCTGGAGTGACAACTGTAGAGATGTTATCGAGTTCGATATCCCTCGTTGGCGTCGGTTAGCACATAGGCGATTTCTGTGATGATCACCACGGATGGACACGGATCCACACGGATGAGGGAACGGATCGGCACCCATCCGTGTTCATCCGTGGTGAAATTTTCCTGGTTTCCGGGCGTTCCCGGATGTCGTTGATGACGCATCTCAGTTTATCCCTTCGAAAATCACC
>DATLZR010000046.1 GCA_035573895.1 Blastocatellia bacterium
GGACTATCATTCTGAGCGACTCCTTTTTCCCGCCGACGTACCACGAGAGATGTATCTTATTCTGCCGATCGAGCCTTTTCAACCCGTCTTCGCTCGAGAGGAGTCAATTTGCGGAGCCGCGGGCTGCCGCCCATGAACACAAAAACGCGGATCCTCCGACGGATGCAGGCAGACGTGGTCTTGCGGCCATGTGAGAAACAACACTATTCACCGACACGGATGATCCTTCCACCGGATCCGCCAATCAGCCAAAAATGATCGTCGCGTCCGGTGGCATGGGTGGCCAGCTATCCTTGCAGCACTGACGCGACCACAGAGAGATATGTCTCCGCTCACGTGTGTTCACCGGTGCGACCGCGAGGCGGACCGTCCCGTTGAGGAACTGCTTGATTCAAGCAACGCCGTGAGAGGCTGACTGTAGGGCGGAACCGCGAGCTTAATTCCCAGCACAGCAGCGACTGTGGGAGCGATGTCGGTCATATTGACGACCGGCACGCGTGCCCCCCGGCGAATTCCCGCTCCCGCCAGAATCAGCGAGGCGCGCACCACAGGACGCGAGGGAAGTTGCCCGTGAGCACCGCGATTGCGCGCCGGACGGATCACTTCCCCGCGGTACTCCCCGCCGATATACCAGTAGTCCGCCGGTTCCAGGAAGAAGATAGCACGGGGATCCGCTCCCAGCGCTTCAAGCTCCGCTCGTTCGACGATCTGCTTGAGTGGAGACGACGGCTGACCGACGTACTCGGCGAAGATTTTGCGTAACGCCTGAACCGTTGCCTCATCCCGATTATCGCGAAGAAGAATGGCAGCCGATCCTCCATGCGACCAGACGGCGGCTTTCCATGCCGTCACGCGTCCCTCGGCATTGAGTGTGACGAGTCCGCCGCGGACCATCAAGACTCCGGGATGAAATTCCCGCTCGATGGGCATGAATCCGTGATCGGAAACGAGCACGATCGTCGTGCGATCTTCGATCCCGGCGCGATTGACCGCGTCGAGAATTCGCTTGATGCGGCCATCCTGCTTCTCCGCCTCCTCATAGGCTTCTTTGGAATGCGGCCCAAACCGATGATGCACGCCGTCGAGTTCCACCAGATGCAGGAGCATCAGATTGGGCTTATAGCGAGTGAGAATGAAGGTTGCCGCTTCGATCCTCAGGTCATCCTGGCTGTAAGACGACAAGGGTTGGGGTAAAGTACGAAGGATTTCATCAATCAACCCGGGCGTGGCTTCGCGTCTGACGGCGGGATTAAGAGCATGAAAGTCCGTCCCGGGGTCGGTGATTTCGGGAATGTTGTAATCAATCTCCGCGCCAACGGTCACCGGCCAACTAATAGCCGCCGTTTTCAGTCCCGCGCGACGGGCGGCCTTCCATAGCGTATCGGTTTGAATGGCGTTGGCCCACCAGTACCAGCGACCCGTGGGCGGTTCCGTCGGGTCCTCGAAGATACGATTGGAATAGATGCCGTGATCCCGTGGACGAGCCCCGGTGACCATCGCCGTATGTGACGGATAGGTCACCGAGGGATAGACCCCGATGACGCCGTCGGCATACGCGCCACTTTCACGCAATCGGCGCAGCGTCGGAACTTTCAATCCGTAGCGGTCGGGATTCAGATAGTAGTCCGGGACCAGTCCATCCACCGAGATCATGACCACAAAGCGCTCTCGCGCGGCCCCGGCTGGTTGCTGAGGAGGAATCGTTGCGCTTGCCACACCAACAGGCGGAAGGAACTGTCCCGCAAGGAAGAAAAGAATCAGGAGAACGACGCTGCCGAATCTCCATCTCAGGTGTCGGCGGTTCAGGAGAAAATGCCGATCCTCTCCTCCCCGCGAGTATGGGTGCGCTCCGGTGATGCCGATCAACCGAACAGGGCTGCACTGTGCGATCAGGCGAATATATCTTCTCATGGATCCCTCCCGATAATTGCTATGACGGCACGGATTCACGATCATTGCCGTTCATCCGCGTCCCTCCGTGGTGACGTCTGTGTTCACCTCTTCGGGCGATACCTCGGCCTGCGTTGAGGGGCGATTGTCTCCGAGATGACGGCGGAGGACATCGGCCAATTGCTCGGCGAAAAAATTCGCCTTCGCGTCTTCGTCCGCTTCGACCATGACGCGGGCGAGATTTTCTGTCCCGGAGTAGCGGAGCACAATGCGCCCGCGCGCGCCAAGTTCCCGCCGCAGCCGCTCGACGGTCGCCACAACCTCGGGAATCGTCTCCAGCGGTGGCTTTGCTTGAACGGGAACGTTAATGAGCTTCTGGGGATAGCGCTCGAACCCCTGGAGGAGTCCAGGTAAATCCGCGCCCGTTTCGATCATCACCCGCAACACGGCGAGCGCGGTGATCAATCCATCTCCGGCGAGGCTCACATCGGACAGAATGATGTGTCCTGACGGCTCTCCCCCCAGCGAGGCATCAAGCTCCATGAGCTTTTCCAGAACGTACCGATCCCCCACCCGTGTGCGAACGAGCCGGATGTGGCGACGGACCAGAGCCTGTTCCAGGCCCGCGTTGGTCATCTCGGTTCCCACGACAATCCGGCCTCTCAATTGCTGCCGATTGTCCAGATAGTGGGCCAGGACAAAGAGCACGCAATCCCCATCGAAAATTTCGCCCTCTCGCCCGACAAAGAGTGCCCGATCCGCATCCCCATCAAAGGCGATACCGAGATCGCAACCGCTGTCCCGAACGAGCTGTTGTAATCGCTCGGGATGAAGCGATCCACAGTCGAGGTTAATATTCCGACCGGTGGGCTCGATCCCCATTGCCCGGACATCTGCTCCGAGGCGACGAAAAACCGCTGGCGCAATCTCGTAAGCCGCTCCCTGGGCACAATCAAGGGCAACACGCCAACCGGAGAGGTCAACACCCCGCCCGACCTCCTCGACGAGAAACCGAACGTACTCATCACGCAGGTGCTCATCGGCCCAGAGCAAAGGAGGCAGCGAGCCTGGTTTCTCCGCTCGCATCGGCATCGGCCTGCTGCAAAGGATGGCTTCTTCGAGGGCTTTTTCCGTCTGATCGTCGAGTTTGGTTCCGGCGGAGGAAAAAATCTTGATCCCGTTATCGTGGTAAACGTTGTGCGAGGCCGAAACCACGATGCCGGCATCGAAGCCATTGGTGCGGGTGAGATAGGCTACTCCCGGTGTGGTGATGATGCCGGCCGAGCTGACGCATCCCCCGGCCGCCAGCACGCCTTGCGAACAAACAGTCTCGATCCAGGGACCGGACTCGCGCGTGTCACGTCCGATGAGCAGACGCGGCGGCCGCTGAAGCTGCTTCCGGAGAATCTCGACCAGAGAAAAACCACAGGCGAAAATGGTCCGCTCATCCAGAGGATAAATTCCGGCAACGCCCCGAATTCCATCCGTCCCGAACAACGGCTGACGGTCGGCTGCATCCTGGCGACTACTGTTATGGACGACCATGAGGTGCAGATACTAGCACAGCCTCCACCCGCCGTGTAAGGCTTCCTGAAAAACTGGAATCGTTTCACCTGGAGGGCCTCAAGGGCGAGATCGCCGGGGCAAGGCAACAGTCGAGAGAAATCACGATTCCGGAGGAAACCCGATGAACCCACAGGGGCGCGGCACGGGGCCGCATGAGGATTCTGGGCAATTTCGCCCGGGCTGGCAAGAGAGCCCCATTCTCACTTAACCGAAGTCACGGGGATTCGCTTCCCGAACCAGCATGAGGCAAGCTCGTAGTGAAAACCACCAGACTTAATGACGGTGAATCGCCCATCCGGGAGGAGCCCGTCACCGCTTATGCTAAAATACGCGCCGGAGAGAGCAACGATGAGCGGCGATGACACACGACGCAAGCAGGCACAAGCCGCTGCCGAAACTTGCATACGGGTTTTGAAAGAGCGATTCGGGGCTCGGCAGGTCTACGTCTTCGGCTCGCTTGCCGGGCAGAGCCCCTGGCACAGCCGTTCTGATATTGATCTGGCCGTGGAGGGGCTCGCGCCGGAGCAGTATATCTCGGCGCTCTCGGCTCTCTGGGAACTCTTGCCGGAGGGGTTGGAGCTGGACCTCATCACCCTCGAAGACGCCCCACCCGAGTTGGTGGAACGGATCAAAGGAGGGATGAACATGCCCGAAGATCCGAAAGAAGCACTCAAACTAGAGATCACCGATGAATTGAGGAACCTCGGTCGAATCGTTGAAGAATCAAAGTGGCTTTTACAAAAGCTGCCGACAGAGCCGACGTTCATTGAAATCAGCGCGGCCGGTAAACTGGTTCACGACTTCTATAACGGCGTGGAGCGCATCTTCGAGCGCATCGCCGTGCGCCTGGGGCCTGGCCTTCCTGTCGGACCGGGTTGGCACACGCTGTTACTGCGATCCATGGAGTCAGACGTGGAAGGGATTCGTCCGGCCGTGATCAATCACGAGTTGGCCCTGCGATTGGTGGACTATCTGCGCTTCCGCCACTTGTTCCGCCATAGCTACGGCTATGAACTTGAATGGGACAAACTCCAGCCATTGGTCCAAAGACTTGAGGAAACACTCACCCGACTGCGTGAGCAAATTGCGCATTTCTTCGAAACACTCCAGCCGGGATCTCACTGACACGGACGGCGGAGAGTCCGAAACACGAATGAGAGTCGTCTTGACCTGAGGGCTGAGATACCCGCGTGAGCAGATCAGAAGATGGAAAAGGAACGAATTCTTTCGCCCACTACCTGGCTGAGGTCATTCCTCGGTCCGCTTCCCTCACCCGATGTCCTGCACGATTATGAGCAGTGGTGGGAGGCGGAAGGGAAAGCCATCTCGGCGGCGGTTGACCGTCTCGGCACCCCTTGGGTGCGCAGTTTTGACCGCTACGGCCGTCGAGTGGATGAAATTCTCTATCCTCCGGATTACCGAAAGATGCTCCTTCAGGGATACCGCGCCGGAGCCGTCTGGCGAGCGTTCGAGGAGAAGCGCCTGCTGCCGTGTTATCTCCTGGGCTATATTACGGCGTTTTACGACGCCGGTTTGTATTGTCCCTACACCGTGTCGCTGGCCACGGCTGTGGCGGTGTTCAAATACGGCGATGAAGCTCTCCGACAGCGATTCCTTCCGTTGCTGCTAGGGCGGGATGAAACCGTCTGGCAGGGAGCTACCTGGATGACCGAAGCCGGGGGAGGATCGGATCTCGGAACGAGGGTGGAAACAACGGCCCGACCGGATGGGGACCGATGGCTCCTGACAGGAGAGAAATTCTTCGCCAGTAATGCCGGTGCGGAACTGGCCGTTGTGGCAGCGCGTCCCGAAGGAGCGCCTCGTACCGTTCGGGGGCTGGCTCTCTTTCTCGTTCCCCGCTTTCGTCAGGATGGCGCTCTCAATTACACTCTCCGCCGGTTGAAGGACAAGATCGGCACGCGCTCTGTGCCCACAGGCGAGATCGAACTGTGCCAGAGCGAAGGATTTCTTCTTGGCCGACAAGAGGAGGGCATCTACCTCATCCTCGAAGTCCTCAACATCTCCCGCGTGGCCAATTGCATCGGGAGCGTAGCCCTGGCTCAGCGTGCGCTGGCCGATGCCCTCACATTCGCTGAGAAGCGCACGGCCTTCGGTCGAGCAATTGTCGAACACCCTCTGTTGCAGCGGCAGTTCCTCGACCGAATGGAGGAACTTCACGCGGCCTTTGCTCTGGCCTGGGAGGCCGTCCGGCTTCTGGATGAAGTGTGGCTGGAGCGCCCTCCCTACAGCGATCGCTATCACCACTTCCGCCTTCTCACGCATCTGGCCAAGTACTGGACCGCTGAAGTCGCCGTGCAGATGGCGAAATGGGCCATGGAAGTCCACGGAGGAGCGGGCGTCCTCGCTGAACACGGCGTGGAACGGTGGTTGCGCGACGCCATGATTTTGCCGATCTGGGAAGGCACGCCGCATCGCCAAATCCTCGATGGATGGGAAGTCATGCAGCGAAAGGGAGCGCATCATCTCCTGCTCGAGAGCCTGAGCGCGACAGCCGAACCCGATGCCCTTAAGGAAATCACCCATCGGATCGAGGCGCACCGTCGCCTTCCCCCACATGAACAGGAAGCAATGGCCGAACCTCTTTTCCGGGACCTCGCACTTTTGGCGGCGCGCACGCTTCGGCGGCGTGGTTTCACCCTCTCCGATGGAACCTTACATCCCCGCCATGACGATCGCCTTTTGTCCGAAAATCCCGGAAATTAACCCACGTTTTCTTCCCGCAACGGGATGAATTCTGCTGTGATCGGGGCTGGTCCGATCACGCCCGGGCATTCGCGTGCGCTTCATCGAGCGCCGAGGCGATGGCCTGACGCACGCGGGCGATGAGATCATCGAGGTTTTCAGCAGTATAGCCTTCGACCGGGACCGGGGGATGAAAGACCAGACGGATCGTCCCGGGACGACAACGAATCGGTCCTTTCGGCATCAATGCGAAGGCTCCAGCCACGGTGACGGGAACAATCGGCACGCCGGCTTCAACTGCCATGTAGAACGGTCCCTTCTTGAAGGGCTGGAGCTGACCCGTGCGCGTGCGCGTGCCTTCGGGATAGGCGACGAAATCAATTCCGCGCCGGAGTGCCGCTGCCGCCCGATGCACGCTCTCGATGGCCCGCTCCCGATGGGACCGATCCACCGGAACGCAGTCAATCCAGTACAGCCCCGGATTGAAGATCGGCAATCGAAACAATTCCTTCTTGATGAGAAACGCTGGCGTCCGGGGAAGATGGACTAGAAGCACGAGAATGTCGAGCATACTTTGATGATTGGAGAGAAACAGGTACGACTTCTGGGGATCAAGATGTTCGAGCCCTTCCACCCGGACGCGCACGCCGACAAGCCACAGCCCAACTCGGAAAAACAATCGCACGGGACCGAAGATAATCGCCTTGCGACGGATGAACAAAAAAAGCAGCAGCAGCGGGGGCGCGACGACCACAACGCCGATGGCAAAGAGCAGGATCATGGCCCAGGCACGCAGACGAGCCATTATCTCTGCCCGAAGACCGCCCATGAAAGAAATCCCGGATCCAGCTTCGGGAACACCCACGGGTGATCCCGAGATGACGCGGGGCATTCAGTGCGCCTCGGTTGACTGAACCGTCCGGGCACGCGCGCGTCGGAGCCGCGCGGCCTTCACGGTGTTTCTCATGAGCATGATGATCGTGAGCGGACCGACGCCGCCCGGAACCGGCGTGAGGTATCCGGCGACCGATGCCACCTCCTGCGGATGCACATCCCCAACCAGAACAAATCCCCGCGCATCGAACTGAGCCAATTTCTTTTCGTCCGCACCGAACAAGCGTTCCACGTCGGCTCGGTCCGTCAGCTTATTCTGGCCGACATCCACGACCACGGCCCCCGGCTTCACGTACTCGGACGTGACCAGCCCGGCCCGACCGATGGCGGCGACGAGAATGTCGGCCTCGCGGCAGACGGCGGGCAGATCGCGCGTCCGGGAATGGCAGATCGTCACCGTCGCATTTCGATGCAGCAGCATGAGCGCCATCGGCTTGCCCACGATCTCGCTCCGTCCGATGACGACGGCGCGTTTCCCCTCGATCTCAATTCCGTATCGAACCAGCAGTTCGATGATCCCGGCGGGCGTGCAGGGCTCGAACGTCTCTTGATTGCGCACCAGTCGCGCGAGATTCATGGGATGAAGTCCATCCACATCTTTGGCCGGATCAATGGCGTTTAATACCCGCTGCGTATCAATCGTTTTAGGCAGCGGGAGCTGTACGAGAATTCCATCAATCTCGTCGCGAGCGTTCAGCTCCTGCACAAACCGCACGAGATCGTCGGTCGTCACGTCGGGAGCAAGCGTATGTTTTTCCGAATAAATGCCCAGTTCGTTACAGGCTTTGATCTTGCTGTTGACATAAAGCTGCGAGCCGGGATTGTTCCCATCGAGCACGGCTGCCAGGCCGGGACGAATTCCCATCCGGACGAGTGCCTCAATTTCTGCTCGCAGCTCATCACGAATCTGATTGGCGATTGCTGCGCCATCGAGCTTTTGTGCTACCATGAGTCCCTTCTCCTCCTGGCCCACGAATCACGGTCAGTGAGCCGAAAATCTCCACCCCCTGGATGAAAGCTTCCGACGAATGGGCTCGGTGGCGGCGCTTCTCATCCGTCGGTGAATCATTCTCTTGCTTGCTCTCCAAAAATGTGGCACAGGTCTTCCCGCCTGCGCGCGGTCGCCGACTCAAAAAATCGGCGCCACATCTTCCCCCCTTTCACTGTTGCTCTCCCGCGGGTGTCGGCTCGGTCGGGGGCAGCCGATTCAGTCCGATCTTCTCGCCAATCGGCTGAAGAGCCGAAATGATGAAGGCAATCAGATCATCGAGCGACATCCCCAGCTCCTCCGCGCCTCGATAGACAATCTGCCGGTCCACACTGCGAGCAAACGCCTTATCTTTGAGCTTCTTCTTCACCGAAGCCACGGGCAGATCATCCAGACTGCGCGACGGTCGGACCAGCGTACAGGCGACAATGAACCCGGTCAACTCATCCACGGCATAGAGGACTTTCGCCGCCAGGGTATCGCGGGGTACTCCCGTATAATCGGCGTGACCGAGAATTGCTCGAACGATCTCCTCGGGATAGCCCCGGGCTCGCAGGATTTCGGCTCCTTTCAGCGGATGATCGGGGGGATCTGGATAGCGTTCGTAATCGTAGTCGTGCAACAGCCCGATGATGCCCCACGTCTCTTCGTCCTCTCCATAGCGGCGGGCGAAGGCCCGCATCACGGTCTCCACCGCGAGGGCGTGTTTGATCAAACTCTCGCTTGTGGTGTATTCGGTCAAAAGCGCATAGGCTTCATCCCGCGTCGGCATCGTCCCTCCTCCTCGTGCAACCGGAGTGTCCGTCTTCTCCCCTGCTCATCTCAATGGCATAACGAAGGGCCGCCTGCAAATTCCGCGCACTGGCCGTGCCGCGACCCGCGATGTCGTAGGCCGTACCGTGACCCACGCTCGTGCGAACAATGGGCAGGCCCACGGTGATGTTCACAGCCTCCTCCCATGCCACCGTCTTGATCGGGGCGAGCCCCTGATCATGATACATGGCCACGACGACGTCAAACTCCCCTCGATGGGCACGGGCGAAGACCGAATCGGCCGGCCACGGCCCCGATACGCGAATTCCGCTTCGTCGGGCCCGCTCGATGGCCGGGATGATCTTTTCTTCTTCTTCACGGTGACCGAACAATCCCTTTTCGCCGGCATGAGGATTCACCCCGCAGACGGCGATGCGCGGCTCAGTGCATCCGGCGCGCCGCAACGTCGCGTGAGCCAATTCGATCACCGCGTAGACGCGACCGGGCTCGATCAACCGAAGGGCATCAGCCAGCCCCACATGGAGCGTGACGAGAATGACCTTCAACGTAGGAGCGGCCATCATCAGGGCGTAATTGGTTGTCCCGGTTAGTGTGGCGAGAATCTCCGTCTGTCCCGGATAGCGATGGCCCGCCGCATGAAGCGCTTCCTTGTTGACTGGAGCCGTCACGATGGCGTCAATCTGTCGCGTCCGAGCGAGTTCGACCGCACATTTGAGGTACTGAAACGCCGCTTCTCCAGCGGCAGCACAGACGCGCCCGAAGGGAAGATCGTTGGTCAGGAGATCAAGGTCGAGGCAATCTACGATGCCGGCCTCAAAGCTCGCCTGCGACAGGTCCCGGATGCGGCGCACACGTCCTCCGGTGCGCACAATCGTTTCCGCCCGCTCCAGAATCCGAGCATCTCCGATGACGCAGGGACGACAGTGCTCATAGACCGTCGTATCGCTCAGGGCCTTCAGGATAATTTCGGGCCCGATGCCCGCCGCATCCCCCATTGTGATTCCGATCGCCGGTCGCCTCATGTCCGTTTTCTCATTGACCTCGATTCGATTCCTCTTCACATCGGGCGCATGATTCACCTCAGACGAGCTTCTCCTTCAGCCAGCACCCGATCCAGCGTCGCCACGAGGCGTTCGGCATCCTCCCGGGTGAAGACGAGCGGCGGCTTGATCTTCAACACGTTGGCCGAGGGACCATCCGTGCTCAGTAAAACTCCCAGCTCTTTTGCCCGGTTGATGACGTACGCCGCTTCCGCTCGCGCCGGCTCAAGCGTCACGGGATCGCGCACGAGTTCCACTCCGATGAAAAGGCCTTTGCCCCGCACATCTCCAATGATCGGATGGCGAGTCTTCAACTCCGACAGAAGCGCGCACAGGTAGTCGCCGACGGCCAGGGCATGCGCCATCAACTGCTCCTCGGCGAGAACGTCAAGCACGGCCAGACCGACGGCGCAGGCCACGGGATTTCCGCCGAAGGTGTTGAAGTATTCCATGCCGGTTTCAAACGACGCCACGATCTCGGGCGTCGTGACGACGGCACCCAAGGGGAAGCCATTCCCCATCGGCTTGCCCATTGTGACGATGTCGGGAATAACGCCCTGCGTCTGGAAGCCCCAGAAATGACTCCCGACGCGCCCCAGTCCCACCTGCACCTCATCGGCGATGCAGACACCACCGGCCTCCCGCACGAGACGATAGGCTTCTGCCAGATAGCCATCCGGGAGAACGATCTGTCCGGCGCAGCTCATGAGCGATTCCCCGATGAACGCGGCCAGTCTTCCTCCCCGCTCACGGATGCGCGCGACGGCCTCGCCGATCTGTCGCGCATAGGCCTGACCGGCGCGCGGATCGTCCCGTTTGTAGGGACCCCGATAGGTATCGGGCGTGGCCACGACATGAACGTGAGGCGGAGCGCCGCTGCCCCCCGGACCGTTGAACTTGTAGGGGCTGATGTCAATCAATCCGCTCGTGTTCCCATGATAAGCTCCGTCAATGACGATGATGTCGCGGCCTCCCGTGTGCGCTCGCGCCAGCCGCAACGCCAGTTCATTGGCCTCGCTGCCCGAATTAACGAAAAAGCAGATGCGGAGCGGCTCCGGCAGCGTTGCGCACAACCGCTCGGCATAGCGCACGAGATTCTCATGCAAATAGCGCGTGTTCGTATTGAGAACGGCCATCTGCCTCTGGGCGGCTCGGACGACGCGCGGGTGGCTGTGCCCCACATGAGCGACATTGTTGACGCAATCGAGATAGGCCCGGCCGTTTTCATCAAAAAGATACTGCCTCCAACCGCGCACAATCTGTAGCGGCTGACGATAGGCGAGGCTCAACGCTGAACTGAAATATCGTTGCCGCCGCTGGAGAATCTGCTCGCGGCTCATCCGCTCGGTCTTCGGCAGTGCCGCTGCCCATTTGACGATGAGAGACGGATCGGGACAGAGTCTCAACCACAGCTCCCGCTGACTCGGCAAAACGAAGCCGGGAAAATCGCCCCGGTGTCCGAGCAGATCGCAGATGATCTGAAAATGCAGATGTGGCGGCTGACCGCCGTTCTCGTCACGGCGACCGATCCGACCGAGGATCTGGCCGCGACGCACGGGCTGTCCCTGCTGCAGTCCATCCAGGGAATCGGCGCTCAAGCGACCGTAGAGGGTGAAAAAGGGGAGCCCTTCATCACCCGCGCGATGTTCAAGAATAATTGTCGGCCCATGACCGAGCGGCGACATCGCAACACCAAAACTGTGAACGATCCCATCCAGGGGAGCGCACACAATCGTTCCGGCATCCATGAAGATGTCGAGGCCGAGATGCACGGTGCGCCACTCCGGTCCGTCATTGGTTTCCACCTCGTATTCTCGACGCCCACCGAGTGGCCGCACTTCGTTATGTCGGGCCACCACCACGCGGGCCTCCTTCTGGCACTCAATCCCTCCTTGCTGTAGCGCGACCGGATCGAAGAGATCCTCCGGCGTCTCCAGCTCGCCGCTGTCAACGCTGAGATCGAGAGCGGTGACCTCGCGCGGCTCACGGCTCGGCTCGATCAACGGTCCCACTCTCTCGGCATTGTCCCGGAGCCAGCCAACAATTCGTGGCGCCGTCGGACAGGCCGACCATCCACAGGCCTGACGGACAGCGTAGTGAGCCAACGAGGGAGAAATCTCGACGAACTTCTCCAGCAGCGCCCACGCCGGTCGCTCGCTGACGAACAGGTAGGGATTGTCCGGTTGCCGCGTCCGTTGGATGGCCGAATTGGTGACGCTCATACAGAGCCTCAATCCGATCAACCAGTAAAGGACTTCAACCTCGACTTCCGTGAGGGGGAAGATGCTGTGATAGCCCGCTACAATATCACAGACTGCCGCCACCGGATCCGGCTTCCCCATGATGGCGTAGGCCGCAGCGACGGCCACTTCGTTGACGGTGTAGGTGCGGACGAGATCGCCGAAATCAATCACGCCAATGACCCGGTCGTCATCCCCGTCGCCCTTGCCGACAAGGACATTGTAATCGTTGGCGTCGTTGTAAATGACGCTCATCCGCAAGTGAGGCAGCAGCGGCGCGGCATACTCGTCGAACTGCCGGAGAAATCGCTCGACCAGCCGTCGTCTCTCGACCGATGCGATGTGCGACAGAGAGTCCAAAATCCAACCCGCCTGGCGCAGGTCCCATCGCAACGTGCGATCGGCCGCCGGATGCACGAAATCCCACAAGGCCGCATCTACGGTGGCCAGCACCCGCCCCAAACTCTGGAGTAACTTCCGACGATGAGGAGCCACCTCCGCCCACAATCGGCCCGGCACATAGGTCAGCAGACGAAGGAAGTGTCGTCGCCCGTCCTCGTCGGCGACAACGGCGAAGCTCTCACCGGTGACCGTCGGAATGACCTTTTGAAGGGCGAGCGAAGGAGCCCGCAGAGCCAGATGCTCTAAGGCTCGGCGCTGGAGGTCGAGAACACCCTCAGTTTCTGTTGCGTTGGAAATCTTGAGTACGAACTCCCGACCATCCGACGTCCGAAGGTAAAAATTCTGATCCCGCTCGCCGGGCAACGGGCGGACCTCACCACAAAGGGCGTAAAATTTGCAAGCCCATTGGCGCGCCTGCTCCGTGGTGAACCGAGGTGGAAAACACTCGTCAGCAAGCTCGCCGAGCAGGCATCCTTCGGCCTGCTCCATCGGTCCTCTCCGTAATCGGTTCGCCATCCCTCTTGCGAAAACGAGCAGAGTATTTCACATCCTCGCTTCAGGCGTCAAACCACCTACCCTCGATATCCGGAGAGGGGAACCCGTCGCTCTTGTGCTCACCGGGAAGATTGGGCGGCAATTTGCTCAAGCCGTTTTTGAATCTCCGTCTGAGGAAGCCAGCGGCCGCGAACCATGACACCGGCTCGGTTAGCAACCTGGGTGATGTCTTCGAGCGGATTGCCGTTGAGCAAAATCATATCCGCTCGTTTCCCGACTTCAATCGTGCCGAAAGCATCCTTCGCCTTAAAGTAATCGCCAATATTTTTCGTGGCCGAACGCAGGATGTCGTACGGCGTCATGCCGCACTCGCGCAGAAGCTGCATCTCCCGATGAATGGAAAAACCCGGGACGCTGAACTGCTGCGGGGCGTCGGTGCCGAAGAGAATTGTGACGCCACCGGCATGAAGGGCTTTGAGCAACTCCTTCCGATTGGCGGCGATGATCTCGGCGCGCTTGCGATCGAACTGAGGATTGCTCAGCCGCTGCTGATGCGCTCGCGTCCACGACTCCACCTGTTGCTTGGGCATGTAAACGAGTTCGGGATAGCGCGTCACGGTCTCCAGATCCCGTGCACCGATGAGGACCTCCCACAGAGCCATCGTCGGCACGACGGCGGTACCGGCCTGTTTGGTCATCCGGACGACTTCATCGAGTTTCGCCTTCTCGACCGGAGCCGAATCCGCCTTCATATACTCGATATAGCCGTCAAGATGGTCAATCGTCTCCTGGCCCATCTCCAGCGCGTGAGCCAATCCCACATCCGCCGGGACATGACCGACCCATCGCAGTCCGACTTCGCGGGCCGTTCGGGCCATGGCATCATAGGCCTCGCGCGAGAGACCGGGATGAATCTTGAGCATATCCCAGCCTTCCTGCTTTTGCTGGCGCACTCGCTGAATCGCTTCTTCTGGAGTCTTCACCGATGTTCCGCTGAAACTCGGTCCGGCCAGATAGAGCGTGGGTGAGAGGATCTCTCCTCGATTGGCTTTCTCGCGCAATTCAAGCTGTCCGGGAGCCCCAAGCATTCCCCGCACCGTCGTCACCCCGTTGGCCAGATAGAGGAAGAGCACCAATTCGATATACTCCCGGGGGGCCTGAGGAGACGGGATGTGTCCGTGCATCTCACCGAGGCCCGGCAGAAGATACTTTCCACTCCCGTCAATGCGCAGCGCGCCTTCGGGGACCTTCACACGAGCCGCCGGACCGACTTCGACGATCCGGTCACCACGCACTCGAACAGTATATCCCGTGAGCACGCGCGGGGAATCCATCGGGATGACGTTCACGTTGACAAAAGCAACCTCAGCAGCCTGCTGAGCCGAATCCATACCCAACGGCGCAGGCGTAGTTCCGATCCCTCCCACGACAATCAGCAGAGCCAGCACAACCTTCCCACAAAATCTCATACCATCCTCCTTCCGCGCCGACCTGGCGCGAGGTTTTTCACTCGGCGAAAATACTGGGTGACTGGACCGTCTCGTCATCTCACCGGATGATCAGGCACGCCTGGGTGGTGGGCACTGGAGGATTCGAACCTCCGACCTCTCGCGTGTGAGGCGAACGCTCTACCGCTGAGCTAAGTGCCCACGCTCAAGAGCGGGTATCATAACAAACACCGGCTTCCATCGTCAAAGTCGCAAGCGAACGACACAATTCTGGGCCGTCATTGGCTCCAAAGACCTGCGGACTCCCCTTGCAGGGTCAGATGAGAGGGGCTCATATTCAAAGTCCCGGCAGTGACGAATGACAATAGAACAAGAGCAAGAGAGAAATCGCCTGCCGGTCCCTTGACGGAGGGTTAAAGGCAAGGCGGCAACAAATCTGTGCAGGGGGAAGGAAACGCTCTGTTGTTCCTACCGGCACGCGTGGACGAGGCGGGAGACATTGATTTGCCAGATAGGAGTTATGCACCTGGTTCAACTCCTCAGAATGCGTGAATAGGACGGCGCCGCCGTTCTCCTCAGGTGGGCCGCCCGCTCACGCGGGCTTCGAGGTAAAAAATGAGGGGGCATCACGTGTCCTGGGGTTCCCTAGAGCTCACCCCAGGCTAACCTGGGTCGCCCGCTTCGCGGGCTTGCGTGACCTGTTCCGTATCGAGCCTGCGCGAGCAGGCGACCGAATCTAGCCTGGGGCGAAGCCGACGGCGAGCCCCAGGAAAGGACGCCAACCATCCCCCAAGCCCCCGAAGGGGGCGACCCATCAGCATACGCTCACGCGCGCAACGGGCCACATACCCCGTTTGTCCTATCCACATACGTCGCACCCTCCCCCTTCGCATTCCCACAGACACTGAATATCGGACGAGAAATTTTCCCACACCACGGTTTGCGGCAGATCGCTTATGCCCTTTACCCAACCGGGTAAGCCCTACCAGCAGTAAAAATCACTCCTGACAGGGCATGTTCGGGACGCATGTGTTTCGGCGGCGCCCGCCCTGGGCGGTCTGGCGCGTCTTCAACGCGCCGTTCGTTTTTGACCCCATTTTCCAGACGTTTCACGTCTGGCTACCTTCGCGGGGCCGCTGCCGCGGCCATTGCTCTTCGTTGGATGTTGCACGGTGTGGCGCATCCTCAATACACGGTTGATCAATCGGCCCTGTGATCCATACGACTGGCGTCTCGTCTCTGCCCGGGCGTCGGCAGACGCCCGCAAGAGGGTAGCCAGATGTGCAACGTCTGGATGCGCGCGAAATAAAACGATGCGCCTTGAAGAGGCGCAAGACCGATGGGTTCATTCCATTCGATCTGTCGCCGCGATTGTTCGGGGTGCGCTGGCCGGGGCGCCCGCATCGTGCGGGCCTGCTCGCGCGTCTTCAACGCGCCGTCATTTTTTTCGCGTTTCCCAGACGTCTCACGTCTGGCTACCTTCGCCGGGGCCGCTGCCGTCGCCCATTGGTTTGAACGTTGCACGTCGCGGTGGTCTTCAACACGGGGTTGATTAATTCGCCTCCCCTTTTCCAGACGTTTCACGTCGGGGCCATCTCCGGGGCTGATTGGCCCGGTCTCCCGTCGAATCTCTACTGCGGTATGTGCCCTCGTCGTGCTGCCCCTTCGGCGGCATCATCCCTTCTGTGCTAAAATTCCATCCTTCGATGAGAGCGATCAGGGCAAAAGGAGGATTCCTCATCGGGGTTGTCATCGCTACCGCCTGGGCGATTCCTTCTCCCGAAAGAGCAGCGCAGGCTTTCCGGCCCGTCGGAGCTTCTGTCCTCCGCGATGATCCTTTGAAGACTCCCTCGCCTGAACCTCAGGAAGTTTCCGTGAAACTGGAGAGCGATCTTGTGACGCTGGACGTAGTCGTCCTCGACCGCCAGGGAAACTTTGTAACTGGCCTGACTAAGGATGACTTCGAACTCCGTCACGATGGGGTGCCACAACCGATTGCTTATTTTGAAGCGGAGGTGAACTCATCTCTCTCGCGCCCGCTGGCCGTCGTCTTTGCCCTGGACACGTCCGGCAGCATCGGGCGACAAATCCTGGAGCAACAGGATGCGGCCCGCCGGTTCGTCAGCCTCATTCAGGAAGATTCGCTCTTTGCCGTGATCGGCTTCAACGACAAGATTCGCGTCCTCCAAAAATTCACCAACGATCCCTTTCGCATCGAGGAAGCATTTGAGAAAGCCCGGGCGATCGGCGGGCGAACGCGCCTGTATGATGCCATTGACCGGGCCATCACGCTACTTGTGAAAGAAGCTCCGGAAAAACGCAACGGACGGCGACTCCGTCGAGTGGTCATCGTGATTACGGATGGTTTTGACTACACGAGCACCATTGATCGAACGGAAGTCATCCG
The DNA here is from genome assembly GCA_035573895.1 of Blastocatellia bacterium. Taxonomy (NCBI): domain Bacteria; kingdom Pseudomonadati; phylum Acidobacteriota; class Blastocatellia; species Blastocatellia bacterium. Next base: position 16,848 of record DATLZR010000046.1, read on the forward strand.
CCGAGCCAACACGGCGGGAGTGACCGTTTTTTCCATCACCCTGCCGTCGTATGTACTGTCGGTCGCCGGACGGCGGCGCGTTCCCACGTTGCTCGATGCCGCAGGGATCGTCGCTCAAACAGGAGGACGCGACTTCTCCGCCGAAGAACGCGATTTCACACCGATCTTTAAAGCCATCGCCGAGGAGATAAAAGCCAGCTATCTGCTGGCTTATTATCCGCCGCCCGACCATCGCCGGGATGGGAAATTCCACCAGATCACGGTCACAGTGAAGCGGCCCGATCTGGTCATCCGTCAGAGCCGACGGGGATACCTGGCAGCTTCACCCTAGCTGCGCTACCACTCCTCGTCTTCGTCTTCCTCGAACTCTTCCTCGAATTCGGCGACCTCAAATTCGAGCGGATCAAGCTCGATCACATTGAGTTCGGCATCGCATTCGGGGCAAGTGACATAGTCACCGACCTCGACATCTGATGAGACATGGATTTCACCCCCGCACTCGGGGCAGATGCCCACTGGCATACGCTCACGTCCTCCATAATATCGTTCACTCGTGGCGAAAGATAGCAATAATCTCCGGCTCAGGCAATAGAGAAAGCGGGCACCCCCTATGTCGCCGTCTCCCCTCGACGCTCGCTCGATTTCGAGTCAGGTTACCGCTCTTTCAGCCGCTGGGCGGCACGGGCGGCCTCCGCGCTGGTCGGGTACCGGCGCAGAATCTCTCGATACGCCCACCCGTCATAACGATAAGCCCCGAGCGTCTCATCATACTCAAACACGATCCCCAGGCGATTGTACCGGTCGAGTCGCTCATCGTTGAGATACCACTGACGAGGCGAAAGTTCTTCATCGCGAGCGGGAGGGGGCTCCCGCCGTCTCACCTCCTGCGATAACGCCTGGGCAGCCCCATCCGCTTCCTCACCTAAGATCAAGAGCGCCCGAGGACGAAGGGGAGATTGGCGAAACTGTGTGATCAGAAGGCGGGCCAGAACCAATCGGCGAAACCCTTCGGCTTCTTCGATCAGGTGGAGGAGTCGGACGTCATGACCGGGACGACCCGCGAGAACAAAAGCTCGGTCGCAGACCCACCCGCGCCGGCGTCGGCTGAGGGCGACGCGGTAAAACATCATCCCATCAACCCTCCGCCGTTGCGGAAGAACGGCGATGAACCTCCCCAGGCGCATCCGCTCGATGATCCGCCCGGTCAATCCGGGTTCTCGACGAAGGGCGGAAAAGCGTTCATCAACCACATAACCGGGTAGAGCGTGAAAGGATGACGCGGCTTTCGTCTGCTGTCCCGTGACATTGACACCGAGCCCCCAACAAACGATGAGAAGACACACGATCCGTCTAAACATCCTCATGCTCTCACCCTCCTCGTTTGGTTCGCCAAAAGGGACGTCGGTGAATGATGTCCCACGAGCTCCAGGACAACTCACCCGCGAGGGAGATTCAGCAGGAAGAACCGCTTGACCCTCACCGTCTCCGGTCAGAGATCAACTCGCACCGCCATCCCTCTTGAAGCAACGCACATCTGTGCGATATTATTTACCGGCTAAGAATCATTATCAAGGGAGAACGACCGTTGTACGTGAAAGAACCACGCGTGCAACAAAAGCTCGATCATTTCGTCGCGCATTGCAAGCGGCGAGGGTTGAGCGTGACGCATCAACGACTGGCCGTCTATCAAGCTCTCCTGGCCTCGCCCGATCATCCGACGGCCGAACAAATCTTCAAGCGGGTGCGTCAGCGATATCCGACCATCTCACTGGCCACAGTCTATAAGACGCTCGACACGCTGGAGAGTGAAGGGCTCATCTCGAAGATCACCTTTCTGCCGGATGCTGCCCGCTACGATGCGAACATCGAGCATCACCATCACCTCGTTTGCGTCAGGTGCCATCGCGTGGATGATCTTCCCGCGTCGTTGCTCGAACGAGTGAAGATCCCCGAGGACGCAGCCAAGGACTATCGCATCCTGGGCTTCAGCGTACAATTTAATGGGCTCTGCCCCCGCTGCCAAAGACGGGGACGCCGCTCCTGAAGCCCGATCACGACATCAGCCCCCGACTCAGTCGGCGTCACCACTTATGCCCAGGATCATGGTGCCGGCGGAATGAATACCGGTTGCCGACGATGTGAGTGACGCCGGAGCATACTCTTCCCCTCGACTGATTTGAGCTTTTCACTTGCCCCGATGGAGGAAAAATGCCACACTTCGCACTCCAAAAAAGGTGAAGGAGAGGGCCTATGAAGAGGATCTGGCTCGTGTTGGTCGTTGGTGTGTTGGTTGCACCATCGGCATCAATCGCTCAAAAAGATGACGCTGTTGCGCGACGAGCGCGTCAGCTTCACTTTTCATCACTCGTCGTGGATACGCACGTTGATGTCACGCCCAAGCTGCAACGGCCCGGCTGGTCTTTTGCCGAGGAGCATAAGGACGGCCACGTAGACCTGCCGCGGCTGAGGAAGGGAGGGCTCGATGCCCTCTTTTTCTCCATCTGGATGCCGGGAACGGTCACCGGCCCGAAAGCCGTCAACGATGCCATCGAACGAATCGCCGCCGTTCACAAACTGGCCGAAGACATGCCCGATCAGATCGCTCTTTGTACGACAGCCGAGGAAGTGCGTCAGGCCCATCGCCAGGGAAAGATTGCCGCACTCATCGGGATGGAAGGCGGTCACATGATCAATAACAGCCTGGCCATCCTCCGGATGTATGCCAAGCTGGGCGTGCGTTACCTGACGCTCACCCACAGCCGGAATACCGATTGGGCCGATTCGTCGGGCGATCAGCCGAAACACAATGGGCTGACCGACTTTGGCAAAGAGATCGTCCGTGAACTCAACCGCCTCGGCGTCATGGTTGACATTTCGCACGTCTCGGACAAAACGTTCTGGGATGTGCTGGAGGTCAGTCGCGCTCCACTGATCGCCTCGCATTCCTCCTGTCGGGCTCTGGCCAATCATCCCCGGAACATGACCGATGAGATGATCAAAGCTCTCGCGGCCAAAGGCGGCGTCATCCAGATCAATTACCATACCGGTTTCCTCGACGATGCCGCCGCTCAATATGACAGAAGAGCCTCCGCCCGCATGCAGCAGCTCATGGCGGCCTACCCCAATGATCTCGAACGAGCGCGAGCGGAACTCCAACGAGAACTGGGTCCTCGTCCCGCGGTGAGCTGGGAGAAGATCGTCGAGCACATTGATCATGTGGTCAAGCTGGTGGGCGTGGATCATGTCGGCCTCGGTTCCGACTTCGACGGAGCGGAAATGCCCGCCGGCATGGACGATGTCTCGTTCCTGCCGAAGATCACTGAAGCGCTCTTACGCCGGGGCTACAGTGAATCTGACATCCGAAAGATTCTCGGCGAGAATACGCTCCGCGTCATGGCAGAGGTCGAGCGCGTTGCCCGCGAGATGAAAAGCCCGGGAAAAAAGAGATGAGAACGTGCCGCCAGTTCTCCGCTTCAGCACAGCGGCTAGCAGTCAGGGGCGGACCGAAATGCGAAACATCAACGGGCCGCTCTGATGGGAAAGGTGCGGGCGGCACCCGGCGATGTCGCCCGGCTTCCGCCTCGCCCCATCCGAGTATCACCACTCGCTCTCGAGGAAGGCGCGCAGCATCCAGGCCATCTTTTCATGTCTTTCCATGACTTCGGTCAGGAAGTCACTCGTGCCCATGTCGTGATACTGATCGGCGACCGTATCCAGATCACTTCGCAACGAGCGGATGATCGCTTCATGATCGGCCAGCAGATTCGTCAGCATCTCACGAGCCGAAGGGTACTGGCCCGGATGCTCCGCCAGCCGCGTCTGCTGGAGGAATTCGGTGAGCGTCCCCAGCGCCCACCCGCCGAGCGCGCGAGCGCGTTCGGCTACTTCATCTACAATGTCGCTCAGCTCGTTATACTGAGACTCGAAGAACTGATGTAGCTCGTTGAACTGCGGTCCAACGACATTCCAGTGATAGTTTCTCGTCTTGGTGTAGAGCACATACTCGTCGGCCAGGAGCCGATGAAGAATGCGCACCACATTCTCGCGGGCGCTATCGGTCAAACCAATGTTCGGTGTCATCGTCATACTCCTTCGTTAATTCTCGTGCGCCGAGTCTCCCGTTGACCCCTTTCCCCGCCTCGAATCCGGAGGAGACAACTCGGCGATGAGGGCTCTTCGCACCTCGTGGGGTAGAACACCCTCGGCGCGATAGTTCTCGTGATTGATCACGAGGGAGACCACGAGGGACTCATCGCCAAAGGCTCGAATCTCCTCCGGCGTGAGAGGAAATTTGAGATAGTGAACGGTGCTCGTTTTCTCCTCCTTGCTCCGTCCCGGTTCATAGCGCGCGGGCACGAGAAAGCGATCTCCAATCTTGAGGGCCACGGTGGCCTCGATTCCGACAAGTCGGGGCAGCCATTGATGTAATTTCTCCATGTCATCAATCTCGATGAACATGGTGGCACTCAACTCATCATCGGCGGGAATCAGCTCGTTATAGACATCAATCTCCTGTTGAATTTTCTCCTCGCTCACGAGCCTCTCGGCCCGCATCATTTCCTGGATTTGAAAGAGCACCGTGTCCCGATTCTCGAAGACGAAGGTGACGATATCTCCCACCGGCACGCGGCGCCGGCTCTTCGTCTCGATGATGTAACGCCGGAAATCCGGACGAATCTTCTCGTATTCCGCAATATTCTTGACATCAGCCAATGTGATCTTTCTCATGACAGCTCCCTTGCCTCTCTCGTTTACAACCGCTCGGCCCACCAGCGATAACGCGAGATCGGACCGACGTCTTGATTATTCGCTCTCGATCCCGTAGGCCCGAGCGAGAATTTGAATGGGATGGAGGGGCCTCTTTCGAGTCCCCTGAACAATTTGCAAGGCCGCGAGCGGACAATCGGACGCCACGATGTCCGGGCGAGCGTCCCCGATCTCCCGGAAAAGTTTATCCGCTACCCCGAGCGAAAGCGGATAATACTCCTTTTTCAGTCCCCAGGTTCCATCAACAGCCGAGCATCGCTCAATCACCTGCACATGGGTTCCGGGAATGAGGCGGAGCAAATCCCTGGATTTATAGCCGATGTTTTGCGCCCGCAGGTGACAGGGAACCTGATAGGCGATGCGCTTGGTCATCGGCTGAAACGTGGTATCGAGCTGACCGCGCTCATGCTGTCGCATGAGATACTCGCAGATGTCGAAACTGTGTTCGGCCACTCGCGTGGTCTCCGCTGAGGGGAGAAGGACCGGATATTCTTTCTTCAGCATGTAACTGCAGGTGGGACCCGGAATGACGATGTCATAGCCTCGGGCGACCACCTCAGCCAGATGCTTCACATTATAGGAAGCGTGTTCGAGCGCCGTTTCGACATCGCCCCCATCCAGCGCGGGCATGCCGCAGCACTTCTGCGGGGGGACGATCACCTCGATGCCATTACGCTGAAGAACGGCGACGGCGGCGCGACCCACCGCGGGATCGTTGTAGTTGACCGAGCAGGTGTAGAAGAGGGCCACTCTCCCGGCCCCTTCCTTGGCCCCTCCAGCACGCCGTCGCTCCTGCCGACGGAACCACTCGACGAAAGTCTCTCGATGATAGACCGGAAGATTGCGATCTCGATGAATGCCGATGACCTTCTCCAGCAGGAGTCGAAATGGTCTGATCTTGTTGGCGGCATTGATCAACGGGGCCATCACCCGTGCGATGCGACCCAGCCGATCCGGCTGTCCCAGGATTTTATCCTGAAACGTGATGCCCGCCCGCCTGGCTTCGACGGCCTTGGCTCGCAGCATGAGGCGAGGAAAATCAATCTGCCAGTAGTGCGGCGGCGTATACGGGCAGTGGTTGTAACACAACTTGCACTGGTAGCAGAGATCAACGACGGTCTTCAGGTCAGCGGATGTGAGATTCTCCACGTCCTCGCCCTTGCGATCAATGAGATCGAAGAGGGAGGTAAAGGAAGGACAGAGGTTGAAACACCGACGGCATCCATGACAGACGTCGAAAACCCGGCGGAGTTCTTTCTCCAGCGCCGATGGATCCCAGAATTCCTTTGATTGCAGATCAAAGATCATTGTCGCTCCCGTTTTAACGAAGCAAAAATCTACCGGTTTGATGACCGCCAACAGAAAGCAGGATGCGCGGGAAAGGACGTTCCGGTCGTTCCCCGGACTCTTCTTTCCCCGACGCGACCTGTTCTTTCTGTTGGCGCGTCAGCTCTCCCCGAAAGGAAAAGTCAGGGCGAAGACATCCCGGGTTAGCTCAGCGATTCGGCGGGCTCTTTCCCGGCGATCTGCTGGAGTCCCTTGGTGAATCGCGCCGCATGGGATTTCTCGGCGCGGGCCAGCGTCTCGAACCACTCGGCGAGTTCCTGGAATCCCTCCTCCCGGGCCGTGCGGGCAAATCCCGGATACATCTCGGTGAATTCGTAGGTTTCGCCTTCAATGGCCGACTTGAGATTGTTCTCCGTGCTGCCGAAGGGAACGCCCGTCACCGGATCTCCGACCTCTTTGAGGAAATCCAGGTGGCCGAACGCATGACCCGTTTCGGCTTCGGCCGTATCGCGGAAGAGTCCGCCGATCTCGGGATACCCCTCGATGTCCGCCACACGAGCGAAATAGAGATAGCGCCGGTTGGCCTGTGACTCCCCGGCGAAAGCGTGTTTCAGATTTTCATGACTCTTGGTTCCTGCCAATGATTTTGCCATCGTCTCCACATCCTCCTTCATCTCGAATTTTGCTCATGACTATTAAATAAGAATCATTCTCCACTTGTCAAGGGGAGACGGTACCTCGACAGCTCGCCACGAAAACGTACCTCCGCTCCTCCCTCCTCTCGCCCGATCTCCCGGCAAAGGTGGGTCGGTGGTTCCACGATAATAGAAGAACTCGGCCGGGGGGAGTTGAGGCGCCAGTATGGCGCGATGGAACTCAGTGGATTCGCCCGGCCATGTCGCGGCTCTCCCGCGGGGCCACAATGTCGTAGGTGATGCGGATTTTGTCTTTCACCCTGATGGTCCCGCCGCCGATCCGAATCGGAGTGATGCCGAACTCGCTCTGGAGGATGTCAACGCTGCCGCGAGCGCGAATTTGATCGGGTTCGAGAATCACGCTGACGGGAACGCGAATCTGCTTCTCCACGCCGTGCAGGTGCAGCGTGCCGACCAGAGTGAGGTCGTAGCCCGCACCCGTGGGCGTCACCCGCATGATAGATGTCGAGGTGAACACGATGGTGGGGAACTTCTTGACATCGAGAACGCGGGCGCTTTCCATCGTCGTTTGAACCTCTTGCCGCTCCTTCTCATCCACTCCCGGATCAACGACCTTGAGAGAAGCTGCTTCGACCGTGAGCTGTACCGACGAACGCTCCAGGGCTTGCTCCTCGAGATGAATTCGACCGGTGATATTCTGGGCGACGATGTGATGATCGTGTCCGAGGAACTTCAGCAAGCCCTCGCGGAAGACGTGAATTTCCAGCCGACTTCGCGATGGGTCAAGGGCGTAATCCTGCGAGAACGCTCGGACAGGCAGAAGCATGAGCGCAGCCAGCGCGACATGGACGACCACGCTCCCAACATGCCGAGGGCTCATCGTGCCCGGGCCAGGTGCTCGTTTCACAGATGTCTCCCCAAAGTGAAACGGGCGCTTTTCAGCCTCTCTCGCGCGGGCAAGAAAGGCCATTCTCCCTCGTTTACCCATCAGGTTTCAGCTCTTTGCGCAACTGCTCGACGACCGAGCGAATCGCTGGCGCGGTCTCGCTCCGGGGGGCCAGCTCCAGAAACTTCTCGTAAGCGGCGATGGCTTCTGCCGTCTTCCCGTCAGTCTGCAGCATATTGCCGAGAAGATAGTAGAGAACCGGCTCCGTGTCGGCATTCTGGCGAATCGCTATGCGGAGATGGTGGATGGCTTCGGCGTGCTCGCCCATCTCGTCAAGAGCGAGCGCGAGCCCCGTATGGGCTTCCGGGGAGAAATTTCCCGCTTGCCGTAACGCCCGGCGATACTCGGCGACGGCATCCTCATAAAGCCCCTCGGCTCGGAGGATATTCCCCAGGACGATTCGCGCTTCGACCGATTGTCCTTTTGTTTCCCGAAGAGCGCGGCGAACCTGCGCCGCGGCTTCCTCATAACGTTCGAGGGCCAGCAGCGACCGCGCCAGACCGATCCGTGCCTGGGGAAAAGGACCACGCCGTGCCGCCAGGGCCTTGGTGTATTCGGCAACGGCGGCTTCATGAGCTTTCCTCTCTCTCAAGTCATCGGCCCGCTGACGAGCCAGCTCCGCCTTGTCCGTCAGAATCGGTTGCACGGCGCGCACGCGCAGCGAGGACCCGGATCGCACGAGCACGCTGGTATGAAAATCACGTCGGCCGAGTTTCCTCGCCCGCACGCGATACCGGCCCGGCTCCACCGGGGAGAGAACAAGACGGCCCTGCGCATCGGTCGTGCCGCGTCGAACATCATTGAGATAGACGGTGGTTCCCGGAAGCGCCTGAATCGTCACCGTTGCTTTCGCCGAAGGGGAACGACGGTCAGACGGCTTCGGCTCGCCTTGATAAGCGATCCCGCTGCGACACACGGCAAGCGAAAGGGCGACGCCCATGATCACCGGGCGCATCCTCTCTCCAGACAAAGGGCGAAGGGATCTTTTCCCAATCGGTGACCTGGCCCGATAATTCGCCGAGCGGATGGCTGTCCTTTCGCCCACCGCGCGCAGAGGACCGGCGCCTCTCGGAGAAAGGGGCGACAAAGCCGGAGAGCGCCACCGTGATTCAGCGGTAAATTCGCTGATAGTGCGCCTTGTTGCGCAACACGGCCTGGACATAGAGACGGGTCTCAGTAATGGGGATGCTCTCAACCCATTCGTCTATATCGCCCGATGGCAGCTCGCGCATCCAGCGCGCAACGCGCAGTGGTCCTGCATTATAGGCTGCCAGCGCATACTCGATGCGACCAAACCGCTGGATCATGTCGGCCAGATAAGCCGTTCCCAATCGGATGTTGAGCGCCGGATCGTAGAGCTGATCCGGGCGAAATCGGCGAAGGCCGTAACGACGCGCCACCAGCCGACCGGTCGAAGGAATGATCTGCATCAACCCGCGGGCATTGGCCACCGAACGCGCCCGCACGAGGAAGCCCGATTCCTGGCGGATCAATCCCGCCACCAGGTAGGGATCGAGGCCATGTCGCCGACAATTCTCACGGATCAGATTCCAGTGTGTGAGCGGGAAAAGGAGTTGGAAAACCTCCTCTGGCAGCTCATTCCCCTGATAGGACAGGTAATCGGGGTGGGCGCGACGAACGGCGTTGATGGCGGCGAGATAGTTGGCGTGATCCCGGTAGATGCGCGCGATCTCGACATTGACGCGATGGGAATTCGGCGACTCCCTTTGAGCGGCCTCCAGTTCGCTGAGGGCGAGATCGTCCAGTTGAAGCCAGCGCAGTTGGATTGCTCTTTCCACCCGCTCAAGGGCGGCGGGGGTGGCTGTCTCCGCCGGTGGGGTCACTCGCTCCAGATGAGTCAGAGCGCGGGGAAAGGTATCGTCCCGCGGACCCAAGGGCGCCGCCGATGCGTGACCGGAGAAGCTGTACCGACTTCGCGCGTCCGATGAAACATCCGAACTGAATCCCGATGCGGCCATTGACGAACCACGCCCGAGGCTCTTCAGTCGCTCGCTTGCTCGAAGCCCGTAGTAGCTATAGGGAGAGCGTTCGATCACTCGGTTGTAGAGCGCACGGGCGCGCTCTCGACGTCCGAGGTGCTCTTCCGCCCGAGCCGCCCAGTAGGCGGCCTGCACAAGATACTCCGACCGGGGATAGCGGGCGACGTGCTCGAGGAGCTGCCCTGCCGCCCGACTGTACTCTCCCCGGCGATAAGCGATCCAGCCCACGCGCCAGGAAGCTTCGGGGGCCTCGGGCGCCGTCGGATGGAGTGTCAGCAACTGACGAAGTGCGTCAAGGCTATCTTCCACGCGATCGGCTTTCAAAAAGTAGAGACCCCGAGAGTAGAGCGTCCGCGCGGCCCACGGACTTTGCGGATACTGCTGGACGAGCCGCCGACTTGTGGCGAGAAACTCGGCTTCGTTCCCCAGCCGCTTCCAGCACTCGCTGGCGTAGTAAAGCGCCTCGCTCTCACGGTCGGCGCTTTGACGACTCACCTGTCGGAGCACATGAAGCGCTTCCCTGAGCCGACCGGTCTCGTAGAGGCTCACACCGAGACGCAAGGCGATGAGATCGTCTCCCGCGGCCTGCGGGAAATACTTCAGAAGCTGGCGATACGCTGTTACCGCTTCCGTATAGGCTTTCGCCTGGTACAAGCGATCGGCGCGGCCGCGCGCTCGCTCCCAGGAATACCGCGACAAATCATCCACGTTCACACCGAGGGCCCGCAGCCGATCGCGCGCCACTGGACTTTCCTTTGTCGGAGGAAGATCGAAATGAACCCGCTCGTAGAGCGCACGTGCTTTCCTGACCTCACCGAGGTGCTCGTAGCAACGCGCCTGGGTCAGAAGCGCACCGACATCGCCCGCACTGGCCACCGGATCGAGATACGAGATCGCCGTGCGCCAATCGTTTCGCTCCATCGCCAGCCGGGCGGCCTGATCGAGCGCCGGACGGGCATGGATCGAGTTGGGATGCTGCTGCCACAGACGAACGAACAGCTTCTCCGCTTCGAGCAACCGCCCTGCTTCCGCCCAGCTGCGCGCCGCGTACATCAGGGCGTAATCCGCGAGCCTGGTCTTGCGGGCGATGAGCGGGTGGGTGAGAAGAGCCGCCGCTTCACCGTACTGCCCGACCTGATATTTCCGATAACCCCGCAGAAACAAGGCCAACCCCGCGGCCGTCGTTTCGGGATACTTCTTCTCCAGCGCCATCAGCGCCGCATCGCTGACCGATGACGAACGGGACATCAGGGTGCGAAGTTCGGCCTCCGCTCGCTTTTCATCGGCCTGGAAGGGAGGAGAGAAACTGACCATGGCGAGCACCAGAACCAGAGTCGTGAGACGTCCCAGATGCAGCCACCGTGATTTTTTCTCTTCGCCGAGCGCAGGAGGGAGATGTCCCGTTTTTCTTCCGAGCGCGTTCATCATGATCCCGGTCCATAAAATACCAACCTTCGCACATGGCAGCAAGGTCAGCTCCTGAGCGGATTGCGAGGGGATGAGCCTTCGCATGACAGCCCGCCCGTCTTGCAGGTAACGGACGGACGAGATAGAGCACTTGTGGTTGCCCACAGCGACGGCACCGGGCAGAGGTACTCGGCCGGGATATACCGGTAAATTCTCGCTGCTATTTCAGCATGACGACTGCTGGAGGTGAGAGATTGGCCGAGCCCTTCACGCTTCTTTTTCGCTCACCGGACGCGACGTCGGAGGTCGGAAATCAAGGGGCGATAGCCTGTCGAGCGGAGGCTTGTGGGTGAAAGGAAAGGCCTGTTCGTACGCATGGGCCGCTCGCAGTAGCGTCGCTTCATCGAAGCGCCGTGCGTGCAGTTGCAGCCCGATGGGAAGCCCCTCGCGGGAGAGGGCAACGGGAATGCTGATGGCGGGCACAGCAGCGAGATTAGCCATGATCGTATAGATGTCGGCCAGATACATGGCCAGCGGATCATCCGTTTTTTCACCCAGGCGGAAGGCCACCGTCGGCGACGTCGGCCCAGCGATGAGATCGCACCGGGCGAAGGCTTGACGGAAATCGCGCTCGATGAGCGTCCGAACTTTTTGCGCCTTCAGGTAGTAGGCATCGTAGTAACCCGCCGAGAGGACATACGTTCCCAGCATGATGCGTCGTTTGACCTCATTGCCGAATCCCTCGTCACGGGTGCGGCGATACATCTCCTTGAGGGTCGAGGCCCCCTCGGTGCGATAGCCATAGCGCACGCCATCGTAGCGGGCGAGATTGGAGGATGCTTCCGCCGTGGCGATGATGTAGTAACAGGCAATGGCGTAGTCGCTGTGCGGCATGGTGATCTCGACGATCTCCGCGCCCAGTTCGGCGAATTGATCAATCGCACGAGTGACGGCGGATTTCACCTCCTCGTCCAGGCCGGGGCCAAAATATTCGCGTGGGACGCCCAGTCGCAGTCCTTTTATCTCACCGGTGAGATGGGCCTCATAATCGGGAACCGGCTGATTAGAGGACGTCGAATCATGTTCGTCTCGTCCGGCAATGACGCCGAGGACGCGGGCGACATCCCGGACGGTCTTCCCGAATGGTCCGATGTGATCGAGCGAGGACCCGAAGGCGACCAGACCGTAGCGCGACACCCGCCCGTAGGTCGGCTTCAATCCGACCACACCGCAGAATGACGCTGGCTGGCGAATTGATCCGCCGGTATCCGTTCCCAGGGAAACAACGCAAAGATCGGCTGCCACGGCCACCGCCGATCCTCCCGATGAGCCGCCGGGAACCCGCTCCCAGTTCCAGGGATTGCGCACCACTCCGAAAGCCGAATTTTCATTAGATGAGCCCATGGCAAACTCATCGCAGTTAGTCTTACCGAGGACGATGGCACCCGCATCCAGTAACCGGCGGACGGCCGTTGCATCGTAGGGTGGAATGAAGTTGTGAAGAATCCTGGAGGCACAGGTGGTTCTCAGCCCTCGCGTGCAGATGACATCCTTGACCGCCACGGGTACCCCCGTGAGCGGCCCGAGCGGCTTCCCGGCTTGAATCTCCCCATCTATTTGCTCAGCGCGCTGCAACGCCCTCTCGCGGTCGAGCGTGAGGTAGGCACCAAGCAACGGATCAAGCGCATCAATCCGCTCGAAGATCTTCTGACACACGTCCGTGACTGTTGCCTCTCCCGCCCGGAGAGCGCGATGAAGCGCGTCAATGGTCAACCCCACGATTTCCATGACTGCCCGATGTTCCTCCATCAAAGCGGTCCGGACGCTCGAGCCTGCAGAACTTCACGGCTCTGAGAGTCCGCGCGTCTCTCTTTCTCGAAAGGGGGATGGTAGCATACGGAGTCGCTCTCCGGCAGCCCTTTTCGCGCATTCCGGGACGGAGGGTAGCGGAGGGAGCTTATGATCCAGGATGCTTCTTGCCGCCAAATGTCGCCTCGGCTTCCCGGCGGTGAATCGGCAAAAGACAGCAACGCTTCTTCCGGTTTTCAGCGTCTGCTCAGCCCGGGCTTACACCAGTCCATGAAAGTCCTGACAGAAAAGGCTCCACGTCGGACCCTCCAGGTGACGGTCTTCCAGCTAACGGTTCTGAAATGCGTTCTCGTCCGAGGCCATCAAGCGGATGAACTCATCGAAGAGATAGGAGGCGTCATGGGGACCGGGAGCGGCTTCGGGATGATACTGAACGGAGAAGATCGGCAGTTTCCGGTGCCGCATACCTTCGAGCGTGTGATCGTTAAGGTTGTAGTGAGTGATCTCGATTTCATCTTGAGGAAGGCTATCGGCGGCAACGGCGAATCCGTGGTTATGCGAGGTGATCTCAACCCGCCCGGTGAGGAGATTCTTCACCGGTTGATTTCCGCCTCGATGGCCGAATTTCAATTTGTATGTGCGACCGCCAAAGGCGAGCCCCAGAAGTTGATGGCCAAGGCATATCCCGAAGATGGGAAGTCGCCCGATGAACCGGCGAATGGTGGCCACAATATCGGTCAATGGTTCGGGATCGCCCGGTCCATTGGAGAGGAAGATCCCATCCGGCTTCATGGCAAAGACATCCTCAGCCGGGGTGTGCGCCGGAACGACCGTGATCCGACAGCCGCGCGCGGCCAGATGGCGCAGGATGTTGAATTTGATCCCGAAATCATAGGCCACGACGTGAAAGCGCGGCGGGTGACCGGGAACCGGATTCCCCGGATCGAGCGTTCGAGCCTCCGCATTCCACACATACGGATGGTCGCAAGTCACCGTGCTCGCCAGATCGAGTCCGACCATACGGGGAGCTGCGCGAGCGCGGGCGATGGCTTGCTGAGGATCTTCTGTTAATGTCGTCAGGCAGGCGCGCATCGCGCCTCGTTCGCGGATATGGCGCACAAGGGCCCGCGTGTCAATTTCAGAAATGCCCACGATGCCGTGCAGTTTCAGATAATCATCGAGGCTGCCCTCGGCCCGCCAGTTGCTGAAATGCGCGGAATATTCCCGCACGACGAACCCTTCCACAAACGGGCGACGGGACTCGACATCGGCTTGATTGACCCCGTAATTACCGATGTGGGGATAAGTCATGACGACGATCTGCCCGGCGTAGGATGGATCGGTGAGAATTTCCTGATAGCCGATCATTGAGGTGTTAAACACGATCTCGCCGGTTCGCTCTCCCGTTGCGCCGAACGCGCGCCCGAAAAAGTACCTGCCATCTTCAAGAGCCAGGAGTGCTTTCATAGTGTCTCTCCTCCGAACGAATTACCGATGCCTCGCTCGGCTCAATCACCCCGCCGGGGGATGAGGCATCACCCGCCGCCCGCCGCTGCCCGGCCAGACGCTCAATGATAAGCTCGCGCACCAGCAGAAAGATGATCACAGCAAAGAGAGGTGAATAAAGAATGAGCACCAGCAACGCTCCCAGGAACGGAACGAAGACCAGAGGCGGTACGCTGGCGACCGATACTGCAACTGCCGACCATCGTCTCAGGTGCAGTTGCTCGCCCAGTCCAATCACCATCAGCCAGGTGAAGGTGGGAAGCGGGGCCACCTGAAGGGCTTGAGTTAACGTCGGGCTTGTCGCGGGGAAAAGAAAAAGCGAGGGAATGATCATCACGAGAACCGAGAGACTCCAGGCAGCCAGAGATGTCGCCAGCACGCCACAGTAGTTATCCCGGATGAACCCGGTGAGGGTTTTCCGTGGATGAAGACGGCTGGCGACCATCAGGGCGACGGGAATGGTGACACCGGCGAACAACAGGATCACCGCCGCCGCTTGAACAATGCTCCATTGGACGGCCGACAGCAAATAGAAGAGGGAGTTTCGATCCCAATGACCGGTCGGACCGAGGAGATAGCGAATCTGCGCCGATAGTCCGGACGTCCGG
>DATLZR010000047.1 GCA_035573895.1 Blastocatellia bacterium
CCCCCGCCAATCATCTTGAACGAACCAGGCGACCTCACTGTTGTGAGGAAAAGTGAGCGGTCCGGTCGTTCCTTCGCCAGCGAACGCCTGCACATACCGATCGGGCCGACCGGAAGCAAACTGAGCGAGACTGCTGAAGAAATACTGGCCTCCAAATTGTCCGGGGAAGAAGTTCTTGATCCGATCAATGTTGATGTCAACGCCCATCTTCAGCCCGTGACGACCGGTCAGGTAGGAGACGTTGTTGACCAGTTGATAGCGGCGAATGGTCGTCTCCCGGGGGCTGAAGAAATTGCGGCCGATGGTGAGAACGACGCGCCCGCGCTCCCGAATCTCGGCCTCCGGTTTATCGCTGTTGGCCTCGCCCGGTTCCTTATCGCGAGCGAACTGGAAGCGGACCTCGTTGAGCAGCTTGCTCGTGAGAGTGGACGCGAGCGTGAGCGTGAGCGTATCGGTCGTCACCAGGCTGTCGCCGGTGTGTTCGAGGGCGCTCGTCTGACCGGGATTTTCCAGATTGCCGCCGGTGAAATTCTGCCGGTTGTAGCGACCGCTGAAGCGATGACCGGGACTGATCTGCCAATCGCTCTTGATCATGTAGACATCCTGATCGAAGGTGCGCAGATAACTCTGAGCCAGCGGCAACAACGATTGGAACGCCCGTTGCGAATCGGCATCGGCCGGAGGCACGAAGCCGGGACCGCCGGGAATCACGACGTTGGGCAGTTTCTGCCGTTGGCCGTCATAGTCGAAGAAGAAAAACGCCCTGTCCTTGACGATGGGCCCTCCGACGTTGCCCCCGAACTGAGTGATGTGAAACGGGGGCTTGGGCAATCCCCGGGCATTGCTGAAAAAGTCGTTGGCATTGAGCGAGCGATCCCGATAGAAAAAGAAGCCCGTCCCGTGAAAGTCATTGGTGCCCGATTTGGTGACGACGTTAATGAGGGCTCCTCCGGCGCGGCCGAACTCGGCCGAGTAGCTGTTGGTGTTGACCTGGAATTCTTTGACAGCATCCTGGCTGAACTGATAGGGGGCGCGACCCGAGCCGGTGCGACCGAGGGTTTGGCCGAAGAACGTGTTGTTGTTGTCGGTGCCGTCAATTTGCAGGCTGTTCATCGGCCCCCGCAATCCGCCGAAGCTGATGTCGCCTCCCCGGTGATCGCGCGTCACACCCGGCGTCAGCAGGACGAAATCAATGAAGTTGCGCCCGTTGACCGGCAAATTGGCGACCGCCAGATCATTGACGGTTGCCGCCACATGCGTGCGCGTCAGCTCAACGGTCGGAGTTTCCGCCGTCACGGTCACGGTTTCGGCCACGGCAGCCGGCTGAAGCGAGAGATCGAGCGTGAGGATCTGACCGACCGTGAGCGTCAAGCCACTGCGCTTGAGCGTGGCGAATCCCGCAGCCTGCACCGTCAGCTCATACTCGCCCACCGGCAAGAGGGGCAGGTAGTAGTACCCGCTTTCATTGGTCGTCGTCGTGCGCTCCCATCCCGTGCGCGCGTTTTTGACGGTGACGGTAGCATTGGGAATAACGGCTCCCGTCGGATCCGTGATTGTTCCTTTGAGCGTAGCATCGGCTGCTTGCCCCGAAACGGTCCCCACTCCTCCGCTCAGGGCCAACACCAGGAGTCCACTTACAATACCGATAATCAAGGTGCGACACTGATCCATACACGGTTCCTCCTTTGAGACAGATTCTCCGGAAAAGGCCACCTACCTTGTAACTCACTGAGCGTGAACCTTCGCGATTCCGTGGGGAGACCGTCAGAAATCCGACTCCGGTCGTGAACGCACAAGTGGAGACCGTCTGGCAAACATCCACTCGTGACCGATTCCTTCCGGTTCTCCCCGATAACAGTGTTGCTTGCTGAGTTCCTCGCCCGACGCACGGAGCTATTCTATAGAAGCCCATCGCCCTGTCAAGCACCCTGAAAAAAGGGCGAGGCGCTACCTGTGGCGCAGGCTCTCCAGCTTGCGCAATTTTTTCTCGCCGACTAGAACGTCCGTGCTACATCGGCAGACAGGACAGTCGGCGCTACGTTTTCCAGAGTGAGCGGGGGAGCAACCGATGCAGCAAGTAAAGCAATGCGCCGACACCGAGTCCGAGGGCTCCGGCCCGGGCCTGCGAGGGAGTTATTCCCGTCAGTAGCCACAGAGAAATTGCCGTCGCCAGAAGGGGTATTGTGATACCGCCGGGAAGCCGGAAGGACTGGGGCTCCGGCAGCCGTTTTCGCAGACGCGGCACGGCCAGACAGGTCGAAACGCTGAACAGCAGGCGAGCCATCGCGCTCATCGCCGCCAGTTCCGCGAAACTGCCATACAGACTGATCCCCCACACGAGCAGAGCAAACGTGATCACGGCCAGATGGGGCGTGCGAAATCGAGGATGAATTCGCGCCAGAAACGCGGGCAGTTGTCCTCCTTCGCTCAGAGCGTAAAGGATGCGGGGCCCGACGAGCAACAGGGCGCTGTTGCTCCCTCCGGTTGAGAGAATCGCACCCACTGTGATGAGACCCGCCCCCCAGGGGCCGAGGAAATTCCGTCCGGCGGAAGCCAGCGGTGTCGGATCATGAGCCAGCCCCGCGTGGGTGCCAAGCGCCACGGCCTGGATCAGGAGATACAACACAACCGTCACGCCGATAGCGCTCAGGAGCGCCGCCGGGACATGACGGCGCGGCTGGATCACTTCTGCGCTGGGAACCGAGGCATTTTCAAAACCGCCAAAAGCAAATATGAGGACGAGACTCGCCTGGCGCAACTTCTCCATATCGGGAAGCGCGACCAGGAGGTAGCGCGAATGGTCCGCCGCGACGAGCCCCACCGAGACGAAGAGAACAAGCGGCACCAGCTTGGCAATCGTGAGGATGTTGACCGTCCACGCTCCATAGCGGATCCCGCGAACGTTGAGCCAGGCCAGCCCCCCGAGCAGCGCGGTGATCACCATCAGGCGACCCGCCCCGGTCATCAGCGCGGGCCAGAAATATCCCAGATAAGACGCGAAGGCATGACTGATCGCACCTGCTGCCGCCAATCGCGTGAGAAAGAACATCCAGCCCACTTCAAAGCCGATGAACCGACCGAAGGCTTCGCGGGCATAGAGGTACGGACCTCCGGTGCGGTCGAAGAGGCTTCCGGCTTCGGCAAAGCACAGAACAATCAGAGTGGTCGCCAAAGCGGCGATGAGATAGGCCAGCATGCTCGCCGGACCAAGCAAGGCCGCCACCGTCGCCGGCAGAACGAAGATCCCCGATCCGATCACGCCGTTGAGCGAGATCGCCGTCAGGCCCGCCAGCCCGACCGCCCGCACGAGATGGCCGTTTGTGTGAGTCATGTCAGAACCATCTCCCCCGGAAGAGGACTCGACGGCGACAGGCGCTTTATGTCGCCGCTGCTGAAAGGGGCGGACGGATGCGCTCCCACAACCGGACGATGAGCGACTCTCCTGACAGGGGACTCGATAAGGCGAGGAGATGGAGCCCTCATGCCATTTCACACGTTGTTGAGAATCGAGAGCGCCGTCCCGCTGAAAATGCGCTGTTTCTCCTGTTCGGGGATGAGCAGCTCTTCGATCGAGGAGACCGCTCGATCAATCGAGCCGAGCAGATGAGGGTAATCGCTCCCCATGAGCAGATGGTCCGAACCCACGAGATCCCGCGCCAGGCGCAAGGCATGAGGACTGAAGCTGACGGTGTCGTAGTAGAGCCTCTTCAAGTAGGTGCTGGGCAATTGCTCGATCCTGGCCCGGCATTCGACAAAATCACGGAATCCGTTGTCGAGCCGTTCCATCAGATAGGGAATCGCCCCTCCCAGATGGGCGATGATCCAGCGAATATTGGGAAACTGAGCGAAGACTCCATCGAAGCAGAGACGAGCGACGGCCAGCGTGGTATCAAAGGGAAATCCCACGAGCGGCCCCAGCACGTACTCGCGAAACGGGTCGGCCCAGGCCGGAAGCATCGGGTGCAAGAAGATGCAGAGTCCCCGGCGATTGGCTTCCTCAAAGAAGGGGCGGTAAAGCGGCGCCGTCAGCGCTCGCCCTCGAATGTTACTGAGCAAGATGACGCCATTGAGCTTCAGCTCATCCAGAGCGCGCTCCAGTTCCCGCAGCGCCTCATCCGGACAATCCATCGGGATGGAAGCGAATCCTTTGAAGCGGCTCGGATAGGTGGCGATGAGTTCCGCATAGGCGTCATTGATGCGCCGGGCGACCTCCGGCTGCCATCGCTCATCGGCGAAAAAAATGTTCGGCGTCGAAAGCGAGATCACCTCCACCGTGATCCCCACGCGATCCATATCCTCCAGCCGCTTGAGGGGATCGCTCATAGGCGGCGTCAGACCGAAAAATCGCGCGCCCTGATAGGTGATGATCGTCCGCCCGGTCGGATCCTGCCCGAAGGAAAAATCCGATGGGATTTCCCGCAGCAGGCGAAAATAAATCTCCGGATAGTAATGCGTGTGAATGTCTATCTTCATGCGCTCGCCTCCTCGCCTGGATGATCGGCCGCCATGCTATCACAGGCCGCGCTCTCCTGACCAGGGCCTCTGGGAAATGGCCCATTGGCCCGCACAAAAGAGGTCCTCGGGCATCGTCCGGTGAGGTTCTAGCGGATGGTCCATCCCGCTTCCATCCACGGGTGGGTTTCCTTTCGGAGGGCGGTGAAAGACTCGGCCTTTTGGGGTCGGCTGTTGAGCCGGCGTCGTCAGAGGGCCGGGCGATGGTTAGAGACGGTTCCCTTGTCACCGGGTGATCCGCCATGTTACTGTAATGCGCCGATGAGGCTGAGAACGAACGTCAGCCGACGAGTGGAGCGCGGTCCCGACAAGCGTGGGAGGCTTTTTTCCTCGGCCAGAATTGTGCTGATCTGTCCGCTCGGTGTGAATCCCTCCGGCACTCACAGGCGACGGTTCTCCAGAGGTGCCCCGGATGGCCGACTGTATCAGAAGCGGGCCACGCGCCCAACTGTTTGAGAATGTGAGGAGGCGAAGATGAAGAAACGACTCGTTGGGTGTTTGCTGTTGGTTCTCTGTTACGCCCCCTGGATGAGGGCGCAGAATGTGCCGGTCCAGGAGTATGTGCTGGATAACGGACTGCGGTTGCTCATGGTTCCGCGCAAGGGAGACCCCAACATCGCCGCCGGCTGGATCGCCCGTGTGGGATCGGTCAATGAACGCCCCGGCATTACCGGGATCTCGCATCTGTTCGAGCACATGATGTTCAAGGGGACCCGGACCATCGGCACCAAAAATATCGAGGAAAATTTGCGCATCCTCCGGGAGATGGATGAGGTCAAGGCCGAACTGCGTCGGGAAGAACGGGCTTTGCTTGAGAAATATCGTCTGGGAGAGATTCCCGATCCGAAGGATCCGCGCTACCGTTCACCACGCCATCAGGAGCTGCTCAAACGCTTTGAAGAACTAACCAGGCGGGAAAAAGAGACGATGATTAAAGATGAATTCGACCGCATCTACACGACGGCCGGCGCATCGGGAATGAATGCGGGAACGACGCACGATTACACCATCTATTTCATCAACGTGCCGGCGAACAAATTGGAACTGTGGTTCTGGATGGAATCGGATCGGCTGCTCAATCCCGTCTTCCGCGAGTTCTATGCCGAACGCGATGTCGTTCACGAGGAGCGCCGGCTGCGTACCGATAGCACGCCGACGGGGAGGTTTGAAGAGTTATTCGACGCCATGTTCTGG
Source organism: Blastocatellia bacterium (assembly GCA_035573895.1). Classification (NCBI taxonomy): domain Bacteria; kingdom Pseudomonadati; phylum Acidobacteriota; class Blastocatellia; species Blastocatellia bacterium. The sequence continues at coordinate 5,707 of DATLZR010000047.1, forward strand.
CAATCCTCCCCCTACGGGTGGCCGGTCGTGGGCTGGCCGAGCGACCTGGAAGGAATCACCCGCGAGGAGGCTCTCGATTATTTCGCCGTAAACTATGCGCCGAACAATATCACGGCCTGTCTGGTCGGCGACTTCGATCCCGCCCAGGCGATTGCTCTGGCCAGGAAATATTTCGGTCGCCTGCCGCGCGGTCCCCGTGAGCCCGAACCGGTGCGAACCACCGAGATGAAGCAGCTTGCGGAAAAACGCATGATCGCTTACGCCGAGACTAATCCCCAGGTGGTGATTCGCTACCATACGGTGCCCGACGGACATAAGGATGGCTATGCGCTTGATGTCCTGGCTGAAATTCTCTCCGGTCGCACGGGCCGGCTCTACAAATCGCTCGTGCTGCAACAAGGGCTGGCGACATCGGCACTGGCTTTCCACAACCAGCTCAAGTATGAGGGATACTTCGAGATTCGTGGCACCGCTAAACCCGGTCATATGCCGGAAGAGGTCGAGCAGGCCATCTATAAGGAGATCGAGAAGCTCCAGAAGGAACTCGTCAGCGAACGCGAATTGCAGAAGGTGAAGAATCAGGTGACGGCCACCACTTTTCGCCGGCTCCAGAGCAACTTCGCCCTGATGATCCAGTTACTCGTGGCCGACGCCTACCGGGGCTGGCAGACGATCAACACCGATCCGCCGAAGCTTCTGGCCGTCACCGCTGAGGATATTCGGCGGGTGGCCACGACCTACTTCACGCCGGAGAATCGAACCGTAGGGATCTACTACACCAAGAAGACGACCGGGGTGGAAGAAGATCCCTTGCTCGCCGGATTGAACGATCAAGAGAAGGCTCAGGTGCGCCAGATGCGCGGACTGATCGGCCAGTTGAAAGCGGAGCAGATCCGGGCCATGCTGCAACAGGTCGAGCAGCAGGCTGCCTCTCTTCCGGTTGAACGACAGAACGTGATGAAAGTGATCAAGAAACTTCTGGAAGATCGGCTGAAACAACTTGAAGGAGGGAAGCCATGAATCCGAAAGCACGGCAAACGATCACTCGCGTGATCCCTCTCATCCTCGCGGGATTGAGTGTCGCCTGGCCCGTTCCGGCTCAAGGGCCGAGCGTGACCGGGCAAACCCCCAGGGACATTCCCGCACATCCTCGGGAACTGAAGTTCCCGCCGCTGGTCTTCCATCCACCGAAGCGGGAGCAGTATCGGCATGTGCTGTCCACAGGGACGGTGGCCTATCTCGTCGAGGATCACGATCTGCCGCTCATTACCGTCTCCGTGCTCGTGCGCGTCGGAGAGTATCTCGATCCCCCGGGAAAAGAGGGACTGGCGTCGCTGACCGGCAGTCAGATGCGGGCCGGAGGAGCCGGAAATCGAACCGCCGATGAGTTCGATGAAGCGGTTGATTTCCTTGCCGCTCAGATTTCCAGTTTCATCACTTCGACGCAGGGAACAGCAGTTCTCAATTGCCTGGCCAAGGACCTTGACGAAGCTCTCGGCCTGTTCTTCGACATGCTCAGAAACCCCCGCTTTCAAGAGGACCGGCTGGCGCTGGCCAAGAGCCAAATCCTGCAACAGATGGAACGACGGAATGACAGCACGGCGACCATCGAGAGTCGGGAATGGAACCGGTTAATCTACGGCCCCGATCATTTCACCAACCGATATTCGACCAAAGCCTCCATCGAGGCCATCACCCGCGACGACCTCGTTCAATTTCACCGGCGATATTATCATCCGGGGGCTTTCATCTTCGCCGTCTCGGGCGACTTCAAGACGGCGGAGATGATCGCCAAGCTCGAAGCTGGATTGCGGGGCTGGGAGGTCGTTCGAGACCCTGTGCCCGACGTTCCTCGTCCCACACGGACGCCCACGCCGGGACTCTATGCCGTTCACAAACCCGATGTGAATCAGGGGCGCGTCTCCATCGGTCATCTGGGAGCGATGCGAGATATTCCCGATTACTATGCCCTCACTATCATGAACGACATCCTTGGCGGCGGCGGATTCACGTCGCGGATCATGTCGCGGGTGCGCTCGGATGAAGGATTGGCCTACAGCGCCGGATCGAATTTCGGTTTCGGCGTCTACTACCCCGGCACGTTCCGCTGCTTCTTCCAGTCCAAGAGCGCGACGGTCGCTCAGGCCATCGAGATCGTTCTCGAAGAGATCAATCGCATCCGCACGACGCTCGTCTCACCTGAGGAGCTGGAGACGGCGAAGAATTATGCCATCGAGACATTCCCCCGATTTTTCTCCACGGCGACTCAAATTGCCGTAACCTTCGCTCAGGATGAGTTCACGCGACGGCCCGCCGACTTCTGGCAAACGTACCGTGATCGTATTCGCGCTGTGACGGCCGAGGATGTTCGGCGCGTCGCCGAGAAATATCTCCACCCGGATCAACTGGTGATTCTGGTGGTGGGGAACCTCGATGACATCCTCAAAGGCAATCCTGATCGGCCGCAGTACTCGCTCACGAAGCTGGCTCCCGGGGGACAAATTCAGCGGATTCCTCTGCCCGATCCCCTGACGATGGTCTATCCCAAAGCGCCGTGAGCGATGGGGACCTCGCCGTCTGTGAGGACACGCCTTCCTCTCGCCGCCGCCCGCCCGTAGGGGGGCGCGCGGACGGGCCGGCGCGAAAAGCCTGCGCCATATCGGGTGCCCGATGGCCGGGCATTAGGAAAAAATAATCATTCTCGTGGTGATTTCCGTCCTGACCCGGGTGTATAATTGAGCCGGAATGCATGACCGAAGGAGAAAGGACATGAAGAGGAAGCGAGGCACCGCCACCATCACCCGGTTTCTCATCCTGCTTTTTATCCTGGGACCCTTCGTGGTCTGGGGCCAGCAGTCGAAGACGACTCCGGCCAAGCGTCCGCTCGACACAAAAGAAAATCCTCTTCTCATCGGCAAGCGCGACATCAACAAACACCAATGGAATTTCTACAGCATCGAACGGGAGATCGCCCTCGGTCGTCAACTGGCGGCGGAGATTGATCAGCAGATGCGCATCCTCGATGATCCCATCATCAGCGAATATGTCAACCGGGTGGGCCAGAACATCGTACTTCATTCAGACGCCAAAGTCCCCTTCACCATCAAGGTCATCGTCTCGGACGAGGTGAACGCTTTCGCTCTTCCCGGCGGATTTTTCTACGTCAATACGGGACTACTGGCGGCAGCGGAGAATGAATCGGAGCTGGCCGGAGTGATGGCGCACGAGATCGCCCATGTGGCGGCGCGTCATGCCCTGGAAAACTTCACCAAGGGTCAATTGCTGCAGTTTCTGCAAATCCCCCTACTCATTTTCACCGGAGGAGGGTATTACGGCCTGGGACAGCTCATCATGATGGGAGCTGACCTGGGAATTATGAGCGCCTTCTTCAAATTCAGCCGAAATGCTGAGAAAGAAGCCGACATTCTCGGAGCCCAGTACGCCTGGGCCTCGGGTTACGATCCCAACGGACTCATTACGTTCTTCGAGAAGATCAATGCGATGCACAAACGCCGCCCGAGCGGGATCTCGAAACTTTTCATGACGCATCCGGCGACGCCCGATCGCATCGAAGTGGTGAAGGATTTGATCTCTCGCTTTCCTGACCGTGAGGAGTACATCGTCAGCACATCGGACTTCGCCAGAGTGAAGGATCGGCTGATGCGGCTACAGGGCTTGAGCCGCCGGCTCGATCAGCCCGGACAAGCTCCGGGAGAGCAGCGCCGACCGACGCTGAAACGACGTCCCGAGGGTCAGGATCAAACGACCACCGACACTTCAACCGGCAAGGAGCAGGGAACGGAACAATCCGAGCAGCAAAAAGAGAAACCCACCCTTAAGAGGCGAAATCCCTAACCCCCCGCGAGGACCTCGGACATGATCCTCTCGGTCCGAGGCTCCTCGCCCCCTCCTCCGACCAACCGGGTCCTTCGGCGAGATTTACCACAGGTGCATGCGAATAAAGGTCTTTCCATCGTCGGTGCGTCTATCATCAGAGCGATGGCTTCGCTCCCCGAGTACTTCGAGGGTGCCGAATTCCTCGCCGCGAGAGAAAAAACCACGCTCACTCGAAGGCCCGCGCGATGGCGAGGAGAGGGATCGCTCCGTCCGCCGCGGCCCACCTACGAGACGGCTGCCGCAATAATGATCGAGATGCCAATGATGATCCCGGCAACGACGATCCCAACGGCGATGTTCTTATCCTCAACCAGTTCTTTTCCCAGCGAAAACGGCGTGATGAGGTCGAAAACGAGATAACCAAGGACCGACAGCGCAATGCCCAGGACCCCATAGGTGGCTGTCGAAAGAAGGTCCCAGATGTTCAGCTTTTCCGAGAGGCGTACTGCCTGCATCGCCAGGATCGGTCGAGTCATCATGCTGACGGTCAGCAGCAACAGCAAAAAGTGGTGAGACACCCTCTGGGGAGACCTTTGTCGCATGGGTTTCGGCTCCTGTTTTATCGGTGTTGTGGCGGCAGCACAGTCTCACCGGTTATGGCCCGGCAAGAGAGGCTGATTCCCCCTAACGAGACGCCGAGAATCTTGCTGTGGCTTCTCGCCCGTGTGACTCTCAACTGCCTCGGGTGATACTGATCTCCTCCTCCTTCTCTCGCGTAAAGAACCAGATCAGGATACAGATCAGGCCAACTGCTGCGTAGGTGATCCACCACCAGGGACTCACGCTCATCGGCTTTTCCCGCCATTGCAGGAACTCAACGACTGTGAGGATAAAGCAGACCACTGCCACCACCCAAAGGACCGTGCGCAAGATAGCCCTTTTCTGCATAGGCGTCCTCCCTCCGTCATTGACAAGGCCCCTTCCAGCGATGCCCGGAAAAAGACCACCACTCAGAGACAGCACATCGCCGTCATGAGCCGGGTTTTTACGTTCGCGCTGGCAGCTATACTTTATTCCTCCGGACACTAAATCGCAAGAGTCAGCGGCCCGCACCTCCAGCAGGTTTCGCCTCCTTAATGTCGTCACAAACGACGGGGAATGCGCCCACAACGGTCTCTGAATTGCCACGCGACCTGAAGACCTGATATTCTAACGCGTCACCGGCAGGGAGTATCGGGGAGACGAAGTCCGGAGCGCAATGGCGCGTGGGGTAAGGACAATCGAAGCTTTCGCAGGCTGGCAGGAGCGACTGCTCCGCTCCTGGAGCGAATCGCCGATCGGCATGGCGAGCGATGAAAGAACCGATAAAGGCTGTCCGCGGGAAGCCCGATCACTATTTTCGATCACAGCAGGGGCACCTTATGAGGGATGAGACGATTCGAGTGCTGCGCGACCTCATTGCCATTGATTCGGTCAATCCCTCGCTTGTCCCCGGTGGCGCGGGAGAGAAGCAGATGGCCGAGGCGGTGGCATCAGAGCTGCGGGCAATCGGTGTGGATGTTGAGGTCACCGAGGTTCAACCGGGTCGGCCAAATGTCGTGGGCGTCGTCGAGGGACGAAGGCCCGGTCGTTCGCTCATTCTCTGCGGGCATCTGGATACGGTGGGTGTAGCTGGCATGGATGCCCCCTTTGATCCTGTCGAACGCGACGGGCGGATCTATGGACGAGGGAGTCAGGATATGAAAGGAGGACTGGCCGCCATGATCGGAGCCGTGCGAACGGTCGTGCGTCAGGGTGCAGTGGCGGCCGGGCGCGTCATCTTCGCCGGCGTGATTGATGAAGAGTACGCCAGCCTCGGAGCCGAGGCCCTGGTCAGCGCCTGGCGGGCCGATGCCGCCGTCGTGGGCGAGCCAACCGATCTCATCATCGGAGTGGCGCACAAGGGATTTTCCTGGGTTGAAATCACGACCGAAGGAAAAGCCGCTCACGGCAGTCGGCCCGACGAAGGGCGCGATGCCATTGTGCGCATGGGGCGCGTCCTCTCCCGCCTGGAGGCGCTCGACCGGCAATTCCTCTCGCGTCCACCTCACCCCCTGCTCGGACGCGCGTCGCTGCACGCCTCGCTCATCACCGGAGGACGTGAGCTGAGCACCTATCCCGACCGTTGCACCCTCCACATGGAACGCCGCACGCTCAGCGGTGAACCGGCGGATATCGCCCTCCGGGAAGTCGAGGAAATTCTCTCCGCGCTGGCTGAGGAAGACTCCGAGTTCGTCGCGACGGCGCGCCTTCTCTTCGCCCGACCGGCGTATGAGATTTCGCCGGACGATCCTCTGCCGCACATGCTTGAAGCAGCTCTTCGGCGCGTCGGGCATGAGCCACATCGGGGAGGGATGACGTTTTGGACCGACGCGGCGATCCTCGGTCAGGCGGGAATTCCTTCGGTCGTCTTCGGCCCCGGCGGCGCGGGATTGCACGGACTTTCCGAGTACGTGCGCGTGGACGATGTGCTCGTCTGTCAGGCGGCGCTGGTGGAAGTGATCCGGATGTTTTGCTCGGAGGAGACCTGAAATCATCCCCTGGAGGAGAAGATCAGCTATGCGTCCGGAGCATCGTCGCTCTCACACCCCGACGAGGGGCGCTCAGAACAATGGCTTTATGGCCGCGTTGTTCCGTTCAAAGGTCTCGCGTCGGGCGAAGGCTGTTTTTGTGATCGTCTGTCTTTCGTTCGGGCTCATCCAACCGGCGGAGTCACGGCAGGCGGAACTTGGATCCGCTCCCGATTTCGCAGCCGCTCGTGACGAAGCCGTGCAGATTCTGTCGGACCTCATCAAAATTGATACGAGCAATCCGCCGGGCAACGAGACGAAGGCGGCCGAATACATCAAGGCGCTTCTGGCGCGCGAGGGAATCCCGGCGGAGATTTTCGAGCGCGAGCCCGGTCGAGGAAATCTCGTGGCCCGGCTCACAGGCAGCGGGAAGAAAAAACCGCTCTTGCTCATGGGGCATACGGATGTCGTGGGCGTGGAAAGAGACAAATGGACGGTTGATCCTTTTGGCGGTGTGATCAAGGACGGCTACGTTTACGGTCGGGGCGCGATTGACGACAAAGGGATGCTCAGCGCCTGCATCGAGGTCTTTCTGCTTTTGCACCGGCGGAAGATTCCTCTGGATCGGGATGTGATTCTGCTGGCCGAGGCCGGAGAAGAAGGAACGACCAGTGTGGGCATTGATTTTATGGTCGAGAAGCACTGGGAGAAGATCGCCGCCGAGTATGCCCTGAACGAGGGCGGGTGGATCTACGAGCGAGACGGGGCTGTGCTGTATGTGGGCGTCTCGACGACGGAGAAGGTTCCTCGACGAATTCGCCTGATCGCGCGAGGGACAAGCGGCCATGGCTCGATGCCTCGTCTGGACAATGCCATTACTCACCTGGCGGCTGCCGTTGCGAAAATCGGTCAGTGGCAGCCGCCCATGCGGTTGAACGAGACCACGCGCTTGTTTTTTGAACGGCTGGCCATGATCAGTCCGCCCGCCGAAGCGACGCTCTATCGCGCCTTGCTCGATCCGGCTCGCCGTGCCGAGGCCGAAGCGACGATTCAACGAACGAGCATTCTCTACAACTCGATGCTGCGAACCTCGATCACGCCCACGATCATTCGCGGGGGATTTCGCAGCAATGTCATCCCGGCGGAAGCCGAAGCGACGCTCGATGTGCGCGCTCTGCCCGATGAGGACATCACGGCACTGGTCGCCACGCTGCGACAGCTCATCAACGATCCTGCCGTTGAGGTGATCCCGCCGCCGGATCGCGGACGTCCGGTCGCGCCACCTTCGCGCCTGGACACGGAGATGTTTCGCGCTCTTGAACGCGCCCAGGCGCGCGTCTTTCCTCAAGCGGTCACGCTCCCGGTCATGCTGACCGGAGCAACCGATTCGGCGCAGCTTCGCGCCCGAGGCGTTCAGGCCTATGGCCTGGGCAGCCTCGTGAGCGACCGCGATCGAGCATCCGTGCACGGCAACGACGAACGCATCTCGATCGCCGGATTGGGACGATTTGTCGAGTTCCTCTACTGGGCGGTTGTGGACGTTGCGGCTGCCCGATGAGTCCGTGCCCGACGGAGCCCCTGGCCGCGGTCGTTCTCAAACGAGGCTCACGATGAAAGCATACATTGAAACGGGAGACACGGTCCTGCTTTATTCTCCCGACCGGAAGACGTATCTCATCACGGTGACCGAGACGGGATCGCTCGGAACCCATCTCGGCGAAGTGCGTCATCGCGATCTTCTCGGCAGGCGCTACGGGGAAGGCGTGTGGAGTTCGTCGGGAAAGCTCTTTGTCATCCTGGAGCCGACGATTGAAGATCGGATGATGAAGGTCAAACGGCTGACGCAGATCATTTATCCCAAGGATGCCGCTTTGATTCTTCTGAAGACGGGCATCCATGCCGGTATGCGCGTGATCGAATGCGGAGCCGGATCCGGCGCGTCCACGCTGGCGCTGGCGACGGCGGTAGCTCCCTCGGGCCGCGTCTACGTTTACGATCGCGAGGAAAAATTCCTGGAAAATGCCCGGCAGAACGTCCTTCGCGCCGGCCTCGGAGACGTGGTGGAGTTCAAGCTCCGCGATGTCAGCCAGGGATTTGACGAAGACGAGGTTGACGTCGTGCTCCTCGACTTGCCGTCGCCCTGGGAAGGAGTCCCGGCGGCGGCACGCGCGCTGCGGGGCGGCGGTCGGTTGGCCTCCATCTCCCCGACCTATAATCAAATTGAGCGTATGGTCGGGACGCTGGAATCATCCGGTTTTGTCATGATTGAGACAGTGGAGGTTCTTTTGCGTCATCTTCTCGTGCGGGCGGGCAAGACGCGACCCTTCGAACGGATGGTCAGCCACACGGGATTTTTGACCTTCGCCCGGCGGGCGCTCGTGCCCATCATCGAAGAAGAAGAAAGACGCGAGGAGACTGGCCATGACGAACCCTTCAGCGATTGATCGTCTGGTCCGAGCGGGAAGTTACGCGTTGAATCGTCTGACGGGATTCATCGTCCGTCTCAATCCCGATGTCCGCAAGCCTCTGGTCCGGCGGATGTATCACCTGGTCAACCTTCTCGACACAGCCGGTGACATGCTGTTTATGAACTACGGTTATGCGCCGCTCGATCCGGGCGAACAGGGACTGGAGCTTCGAGCGGAAGACGAAGCGAATCGCTACTGCATACAGCTTTATCACCGGGTGGCGGGAGCGGTTGATCTCCGGGGCAAAGACGTTCTGGAAGTCGGCTGCGGTCGGGGTGGAGGGGCGTCTTTCATCCTGCGGTATCTCGGACCGCGTTCGCTCGTCGCCGTGGATTTCTCCTGGCATGGGATTCGCTTCGCTCATCGGTGGCATCGTCTCGACGGACTCGCCTTCGTGCAAGGTGATGCTGAGGCCCTGCCGTTTCCCCCGGAATCCTTCGATGCCGTGGTCAATGTCGAGTCCTCCCATTGCTATCCGTCCATGGAGCGATTTCTCCAGGAAGTTGTCCGCGTGCTCCGACCACAGGGCCACTTCCTCTTTGCCGATCTGCGTCACCGCGATCAGGTGGAGACGCTGCGTCATCAGGTGAAACAATCCGGCCTGAGAATCTGCCAGGAGGAATTGATCACGCCGCAGGTCGTGCGGGCGCTGGAGCTGGACAGCGATCGCAAAAACGCCCTCATCCGGAAGAAAGTCTTTCCCCTCGCGCGACCGGCCGTGCGAGAATTTGCCGCCGTGAAGGGCAGTCAGGGGTACGAATTTTTCCGCTCCGGGACGTGGCAATATCTCCGTTTCGTCCTCCAAAAAGCTTGAGGCCTCGATGAGAAAGCTCGCCCTTGCTTGTCTCCCGGGCCTGAATCTCGTCACGACGTTTTTGGTTTCACTTCCTGCTTCGTCTCTCTGGCCGCACCGTGAAGGGAGACCCTCAAAGAGCCACGCCGTCCCGTCCAAGCACGGTCTGATCTGCTCCTTTTGCCCCAGGCAAGTTGAGTTTTGCTTGACAAGACCCATCGGGATCATTACCTTTGGCAATCAGAATGACGGTGCGGGAGTAAGGAGGATCGAAGATGATTCACCGTCCCCGAATTCAAGGGCTGAGGCTCGCTCTCGCTCTGGCCAGCGTCGAACTGGTATTCCTCTCGGCGGTCCTGGCTCAGATGCCGACCGGGGCTATTCGCGGCACTGTCAGCGATCCCCAGGGAGCCGTCATTCCCAATGCGGTGGACACGGTCGTCAGCAAGGCCACCGGGGAGAGTCGGCGCGTGACCACCACTGCCGATGGAAGCTATACGGTCGAGAATTTAATGCCTGGAGTCTACGAAGTCACCGCCGAGTTCCAGGGATTTGCCCCGCAGGTACGACAGGTGACGGTTCAGGTGGGGACGATCACCTCGAGTGATTTCTCGCTTCAGGTCAACAGCCAGAGCGAGACAATTGAAGTCCAGGCTGATCCTCCCCTCATTGATGCGGTCAATTACAAGATCGCCGGCGTCATCACCCGCGAGCGCATTGACGCTTTGCCGCTCAACGGACGGAATTTTTTGCAACTGGCGGCGCTGGAGCCCGGCGTCTCGGTATCGGTCTCCAATCCCGGACAGAACAACAATCTCTTTAACGTGTCCATCGGAGGGGCTCCGGCCAGTTTGACCCGGATCACCGTGGACGGCGGCAGCGTGGTGGATTATGTCACCGGCGGCGCCGCTCAGAATTTTTCCACCGAAACGATTCAAGAGTTCCAGATCGCCACGTTTAATTTCGACCTGTCTACCGGCGTGACCTCGGTGGGAGCTGTGAATATTGTCTCGCGGATGGGCAGTAACGAGCTTCACGGGACGGTCTTCGCCTTCTACCGCGATCACAACATCGCGGCTTATCCCACACTCAAGCGGAACGAGCGAGCGCCGGATCCGTTTTTCCGTCGCGCGCAGTATGGAGGGTCGCTGGGAGGTCCGTTGAAGAAAGATCGCGCCTTTTTCTTCGGCAATGTCGAGTGGCTCAATCAACGGGCAGCCGTCTCGACGGTTCATACCGGCTTCCCGGGCTTCAGCCAGTTCGACACGATCACCACCAGTCCCTACGACGGCGTCCTGGTCAATGCGCGCACGGACTTTCGCCTGAAGGAGCGACACACGCTCTTTGTCCGCTACAGTCACGACCGCAATGATACGTTCGCTCCCGATGATGTGAATACGTTGCCCTCGAACTGGCGGGTCAACCGCAATCGCGATCACAACGCGCAGATCGGCATCATCAGCCTCCTGCGCACGAACCTCATCAACGACTTTCGCTTCAACTATCAGCGGATCAACAATCGGAGCACCTTGCCGACGGCGCGAGAATGTCCGCCCGATACGCTCCCGTGCATGGGGCTGGGCGGGCCGCAGATTCGCGTCGTGGGCAGCAACCTCATTCTCGGAAACAGCTACAACGCGCCGCAGCATCGGGAGATGGACCGCTATCAGAGCACCAACAACATCTTCTGGCAAAAAGGGGCGCATAACCTGCGGTTCGGCGGCGAATGGGATTTCGGCTATGGGAAGGGAAGCTGGGCCTTTTTCGATCCGGCGCTCATCGCCGTGCATGATCCGCGCATCGTGCAACTGGTCAATTCAGGCGTGGCCGTGGCGCCGCTGCCGGGTCGGGTGAAACAAGCTCTGACGCTCGCTCTGCCGCCGGCGTTCACCGTGCCGGGCGCGACGATCACCCTGGCGGATCTGCTGCAACTTCCGCTGGCGGTGGCATTTGTCGGCGTCGGCGATCCGTCTCAACCGCCTCCTTTCAATGCCCGTCGGGCGCGACGCAACCACCGGCTGCGATTCTACGGGCAGGATTCCTGGCGGGTGCGACGGGGATTCACCCTGAGTTTTGGCTTCTCCTATCAACTGGAGAACAATCTCCTCAATCACGACCTGCCCAAGCCGGCGTTGCTCGGTCCGCTGCTTGGGCGACTCGATCCACCGGGAAAGGATGTGAACAATCTGGCTCCGGCCCTGGGGTTCGCCTGGGATGTGGGGGCACGGGGAAAGACCGTCATTCGCGGCGGCGCCGGTCTTTACTATGACACGGTGCTCATCGGAACGCGCCTGACTGAGCGAGCCTTCATCGGTCCGCTGGGAAACGGTCGGACGCTTCTCACGGGAGCTTTCTTCCAGAATCCGATCCCTTTCCCGCAGATTGCGGGATTGCCCTCACCGCTCGATCAGATCAATCCTCCCCTGGGCGCACCGCTCAATTTCACGAGCATCCCCACCAAGTTCACCGGTCGCCATTTCCTCGATGTGCTGGCCAGTCAACTGCCGCAGATTCGCGCTCAGCTCGAAGCCCTGGGGCGAGCGGGGTTGACCAACATTGACTTCTTCAAGACGGGGACCGATCTGCTCGATCCCTCGATGCAGGTCCCTTACTCGGAGCAATTCAGTCTGGGTGTGCAGCGGCAGTTACCTCATCAGATGGCCCTGTCGGCGGACATCGTGCTGCGCAAGCGCGTACACACGCTCTTTCAGACGGACCGCAATCTCTACAATCGGGTGGAGCGGCTCGGCGGCCCGATCATCCGTCGCTGTCAGGGAGCCGAGGCGACGGATCCTTCCGTGAAATGCTCCAATGGTCCCATCAGTATCTACCAGACGAGCGGACGCGAAGAGTATAAGGCTCTACTCGTCAAGCTCGACAAACGATTTTCCCACCGCTATCAGTTCACCGCCTCCTATGCGCTGTCGAGCCTCACCGGGTTTTTCCCCCGCGAGGATCTCACCGACTGGTTCCGCCATCACGGGCCGCTGGACGTGGATGCCCGGCATCGGTTCAGTTTCAGCGGGATCGTTGATCTGCCGCGGGGATTTCAGTTGTCGCTCATCGCCGTGTATGCCAGTCGTCCACCGCTCAACGCCCGGCTGCCGGCGACCTACGATCTCAATGGCGATGGCACCTTCGGCGATACGCTCCCCGGATTGCCGATCAATTCTCTCGGACGGGGCACGTCCAAGAGCGATCTGATGGCCCTCGTTCGGCGCTTCAACGAAACTCTCGCCGGAACGAAAGATGCGGCGGGCGCAACCCTTCCCTTCCTTGTTCTGCCGCCCCGGTTCGACTTCAACGATACGTTTCAGACGCACGATGTCCGGCTGTCGAAGACCTTCGCCCTGCGCGAACGATACAAGTTCCAGGTGCTGGTCGAAGTTTTCAATCTCTTCAACATCTCGAATCTGGGCGGTTATAGCTCGCAACTGGATTTCACGTCCGACCCGCAGACGCCGCCCGGCGTCTTCGCTTTCGGTCAGCCCACGCTCAAAGCGAGTCAGGTCTTCGGTCAAGGGGGAGCCCGCGCCGTTCAGTTCGGTGCCCGGATCAGTTTCTAATCCCTGCGAGGCCACGACGCTGTCACGGATCGAACGGTCAGCGCAGCAGAAGGGGAAATGCCCGTCACTCTCTCTGGTGGTCGGGGCGGGCGGATTTGAACCGCCGACCTCTTGCTCCCAAGGCAAGCGCGCTCGACCAGGCTGCGCCACGCCCCGACAATTGCGGCTCCTAATCTACGAGACGCCGAGCGAGCTTGTCAAACGTACCTGCCGGGAACACCTGCTTTTTGCCGGAGGCCGAAGCGGTCACCCCGCCGGTGATCGTCTGAACGGCGATGAGGAACAGGCGCCGTCAACAGAGGGGCCATCGGTCGTGGCATTAACTGCGTCGAAAACCCTGGTCCGAGCGCATCTTCAACGCCCCATCCGCGTTCACGTCCACATTTGGCAAGCCAGTTTGACCTCCGGCTGTCTTCTGGAGGCCGCCAGGACATCCTCTCTCTTTGCTTGCGGCTCTCTTCGATCTGCCTTGGCCTTCGCGTTGCTGTCCTGATCCCTGTCCGGTCGGAAGTCGGTTGAGGCGAAAGCGTCACGCTTCTGCTTTGACCTTTCGCTGCATCTGGAACATCTCGATGATTTCGCCCACGGTGTTGGCATCTTCGGGGTTTTTGTCCTCGCGGATCCAGCCGACGATGCGCGGGAAGCGCAGCGCGTAACCGGGTTCATCATCGTGCTTGCCGCAGGTATGGACGGGCGATTTGGTGATCTCATCGGCCAGCACGGTGACGACGTAGCGGGGTTCCACCCAGACATCGGGTTCGATGAGCGAATCCACGCGTGCCGGACGGTGGGCGACGCGCACGCCATCGAGTAGTTCGCGTATCCGCACCCAGTTCTCTTCGCTCAATCCGCTGCCGATTTTAGCCACCGTCTTGAAGGTATCACTCTGCCGATCATAGACGGCACCGAGCAAAGCCCCGATGCCGAATTTCGCCCTCATGCCTCGTCCGCGAAAGTAGCCGACGAGAACGACGTCAACCGTATCGCTGAGTTCGCCTTTGTACGAACGCTTCAGCTTGATCCAGTGAAATCCCCGGGCGCCAGCCTGATAGGGCGCATCGAGTTTCTTCGCCACGATGCCCTCCAGCCCGCGGGCGATGTTCTCCTCGAAAAACCGTTCGATCTCCCGGGGATCATCGGTGATGATCTGTTCGGCCAGGCGAATGCGCTCGCCGGCAAGGATGAGGTGTTCGAGCGCCTGACGCCGGTTCAGGTAGGGATGAGGGGTGTAATCGGTTCCATCGGCATAGAGGAGATCGAAGGCGTAGAGCACGAGCGGATATTCCCGCGCCATCTCCTCGACGCCGTGCTTGCGCTTGCGCTGGACCGTGACCTGGAAGGGATAGAGTTCGCCGGTCTCTTCGTTGATCGCCAGGGCCTCGCCTTCAAAGATGGCCTCGCGCGCCCGAATCTGCTGACGAACCCCTTCGATGATCTCGGGGAACATCGGGGTCGTGCGTTCGAGATTGCGGGAGAAAGTCTCCACCGTCTCTCCGCGCTTGTGAATTTGCAGGCGGAAGCCGTCGAGCTTCACCTCGACGGCGCAGCGACCGATTTTCTTGATGATCTCTTCGGCGGTGGGGAGTCGTTCGGCAGCGGCCATGCGAATGGGATTGCCGACCTGTACGTGAAAATCGCGGATGCCTCGCTCCCCTTTCTGGAAGAGCGTCCGGGCCACCAGGCCGAGATCGGAACAGAGGTTGTAGGCTCGTTCCAGTTCGGGGCGAAAGCTACGATCTCCTTTGAACGCCTTCGAGAGGGAATCAAGAATGGTGGGATCGCCGATCCCCAGGCGCAATCGTCCCATGACGAAGCGGGCGATATAGCGGGCTTCCTTGGGCGAGCAGGCGCTGAGCAGATCGGCCAGCCGGCGAATTTTTTTCTCCACGCTGCCTTCGCCTGACGTTTGGGCGATGGCCAGCAATTCGTCATAAACCGTCGTCACATCGAGGCGTTTGCCCCGGGCCCCTGCGCCTCGATGCTTCACCAGAAGCTGTTCGATGACCAGTCCCGGATCACCGAGCTTTTTGTAAAGTTCGGCCACCCGCGCTTCGTTTTCTTCGGTCGCCGAGGCGATGGCGCGCAGGATGAGCTTCTCGGCCATGCCGATCTCGATCCCTCGAAACGAGGGCGCCAACTGTTCCTGGCAGAGATAGACGACCTTGTCAATCTCGTCGCTGTCGGCTTCCTGAAACAACCGACTGAGAATATCGAACATCTCCAGCCGCTTGGTCGTCGCCTCCAGTTGTTCAAAATAATCGGCCAGGCGCGCAAATTTCATTTTTTTTCGACTCCGTGAGGAGACCGCCATGCGGTGCGGTCTCGCCTCGGTTCGACGCGGGTGACTTACTTCACCCGCTCGAAGGTAATGCTGGTGATTCTCACGGGATCAATCGGCTTATCATTGGCATCTCGCTTGACGGTTGAGATTTTGTTGGCCACAGCCTGACCTTCGACGACCTGTCCGAAGATCGTGTGTTTGCCGTTGAGGTGCGGTGTGGCAGCCACGGTGATGAAGAACTGACTCCCGTTGGTGTTCGGTCCGCGATTGGCCATGGCCAGCCGTCCCGGACGATCAAATTTCAATGTCGGTCGGATCTCGTCTTCAAAGGTGAATCCCGGCGAGTAGCGTCCGGTGGCCGTCGGATCACCGGCCTGAATCATGAACCCGGGGATGACGCGGTGAAATTGAATGCCGTCATAGAAGCGACCCTTGATCATCCGTCCGGTGCGCGGCGAGAGGTAGGCTTTTCGTCCCTCGGCCAGGTCCATGAAGTTGGCGACGGCCTTCGGCGCCTCCTTCTCGAAAAGCTGGCAGACGATGGTTCCCATCGTCGTGTTGATGATTGCATAGAGTCCGGGAGCGCGTTTAGCCGGAGCCGAAGACGGTTTGGCTTTTTGCTCTCCGGCATCCACCGGACGGTGCAGCGCAGGCGTTCCCGCTTGTGTCGTCACGCAGAAAGTCATCACTGCTCCGAGCACGAAGGTGGAAACGGTTTTTCGTCTCATAAATCCCTCCGAAAATCACCACGGATGGACACGGATCGTCTCGCCGCTCCGTCTCCCTCCGCGTTCTCATCATTTCAGAGTGGAAGCTTGCGCGACTTTCATTGAAATTTGAGTCCCTCCAGGACGATCTCGAAGGTCGAAATCACAGCTTGAGAGGGTACGGGATCAATCGTGACCTCGATGATCATGGATTCGTTGGGGCCGAGAGTCGGACGCCGCCGGGGAATGGGAGCCGCCAGCCGCTGGGCCACGGGCGTGTTGTTGAAATCGTAGACGACGCCTTTGACCTCCACGCCGGTCAACGTGCGCGGGCCTCGATTGGCCAGCAATCCCCGGAGAACGACGATCTTCTGCTTGAGCATATTCTCGGCCTGGACTCCTTCCTGCTTCTCGATGGTGACGAACTTTCGATACTGCTCGAATTCCGGTGATCCGGCGCGGAAAGCGTCGGCCAGAGGACGCTCAGGCTCGCCCGGGGCCACCGACGGCGTCTGCCGAGCGCTCCAGTACAAAATGGCGGCAATGACGGCGGCAAACGCAACAGCCGTGGCCGCGAGGATCTTGAGCTTCTGTCGCTTTTCGGCCTGTTCGATTGTCTCGATCGGCGATTCAAACATGATTCATTCCGGCAACTGGCTTCAACCTCTTACCTTATATCGTACTCCCGACAGGATGCGCAAGCCAGGCATCCCCTGGGAACAGAAAGGGGCGACACGCTTGAGCCGTTGCCAGAGGTCTGGAAGGAGCCCCGTAGGTTCATGATCTCGACATATCGCCACGAGTGAGAGGAGGGGCTTCTCGCAGCCTCACACCCGGAAAGAGTTTTCTACCGCTCCGGGAGCGTTCTCCACCAGGGTAGGAAAGCTCCGTTCGTGCGGTCCTGTCAGAAGCCGGGGGATCATCGCGAGGGGGAATCGCCCGAATGCTCACCTCCTGTTGGGAGCGGCATCGGGGGGATGGCCCAGGCGCACGAGAAGTTCTCGCACACGCTCGGCGTTGGGCGAGTTCGGATCGAGTTGCAAATAGCTCTTCCAGGCCGCGACCGCTTTGGGAACGTCACCCGCCTGCGCGTAGAGTTTCCCCAGGTAGAGATAAGCGAGCGCCTGCGGCTGCCCGTCGGCTTTGGTGCCGCGCACCAGGTGGGATTCGGCCTCCGTCGGCCGATCGGTTTCCAGCAGTGCAATTCCCAGGTGGACATGAGCCACTAGTAAATCCGGGCTCTTCTCCAGCACGCGCGTCAGGGGCTCGATGGCTTCTTGATGGCGATTGAGATAGTTCAGGCTGATGCCCAGATTCAGGAGCGGATGCAACGCCTCGGGGTCCTTCTCCAGCGCCTGACGCAAAAGCGATACCGCGGTTGCGTACTCCTTCTTTCCCATCTGCAACACGGCCAGCTCGTTGTAGGCGTTGACGAAGTTCGGATCCAGTTCGATGGCCCGGCGCAATTCTTTCTCGGCTTGCGCGAAGTTTTTCTTCTGGATGTGTCGCAACGCCTCCTCGTACAGCTTGAGCGCCTGTGGCGAGGGAGGATGAGCCAGCTCACGGGCGGAAACGACATTCGGAGGCTGGCGCGGTTCTTTCTCCAGCGGCAGGAGATTGACCGGAACGTATCCCCGGCTCGTGGCATAAAAACTGATGGTCGTTGTGGCGAAACTCCGACCGTCGCTCTCAATGGTGATCGTATACGACCTCAATGGAGCAAGCCCACGAATGATGAAGCGCCCTTGCCCATCGGTAAAATAAAACTGAGGCGGATCACGACCATCTTCCGGCGCAACGATGAGGCGCGTCACCCTCTGGATCGGCTGACCGGTCGGCAGAAAAACCTGTCCTTGAACGCTGACCTGCGCCTGCACCGGGGGCGAGGGAAGCAGGAGATTCCATCCCACGAGCACGGTGATGTAGCACAAACGCTTCATGATCCTCGTCCCGGGCGCCACGTATTGTAGAATCGGTCTCCTCTGTGGATCAAGCTCAAGTAGCGCAGCCTTTCCAGGTCCGCGAGAGAAAAAACCTCAGGCCCCCCGCTTAGATATTCCCCCGGAGACGGTCTCCTCGTAGAGGGCGAGGACCTCCTCGGCCATTTTCTCCCAGGAAAACCGATGCGATTGGATGATCCCCGATGCCCGGCGGCGCTCCCATTCCACGTCATCGTGGTAGAGCTGGTGAATGGCTCGGCCGATCTCTTCGGGCTGATCGGGCGGAACGAGGATTCCGGCGGTCCCGACGGCCTCCGGCAAGGACGAGGTCGCGGACGTGATCACGGGAACCCCGCAGGCCATCGCTTCCACCACCGGCAGACCGAATCCTTCGTAGAGCGACGGATAGACGAAAACGCGCGCGCCGTTGTAGAACGAGGGCAGGACATCTTCGGGAACCGCTCCGACGATAACGATTTTGTCCCTGAGCGGCGAACGTTCGAGGCGGTGAAAGATCGGTCGGTGCAACCATCCGGGAGGACCGACCAGCACCAGAAGGGCATCCGTCCCCAGCCGATGAGCAATCTCAAAGGCTTCGATCAAGCGAACGATGTTCTTCCTCGGTTCCAGCGTACCCACGTGAAGAATGTATCCCGGACGAAGCTGATAGGTCGCGAGAACTCGTTCCGTTTCTGCCTCGGGGTAGACGTGAAACAGAGCGTGATCGCAGCCGGGATAGATGACGCGAATCTTCTCCGCCGGGATCCCGCAGTGATTGACCAGGTCGTTTTTGGTCGAGTGGGAAATGGCGATAATTGTATCGGCGATGTCTCGTGCGAAGGCGATCTTTCGTTGGTGAATGCGAATGTTGGCCGGCGTGTGAAACTGCGGAAAAAGAACGGTGGTGATGTCGAACATGGTGATGATGTTTCTGCCGGGCCGGGCATCCCACTGAAGGACATCGGAGGAGTGAAAGAGATCGAGCCCGCGAAGGTGCGATTCCAGAGAGGTCCCCGTCAGAAGGGTTTCCATCCAGCGCGTGACAGCCTGGAGGGGGAGCGGCAGTTTCCGGGAGAGAAGAAATACCAGTCCCCATGAGCCCTTGCTGAGGAAGTGCACGCGGGGAGGCCCTCCCAGGTCCTGGAGCGAAGGGGACGGCAACCGGGAGACGTTGACGAGGTGATACTCATGATTATGACCGTGAGCGAGCAGGTGGCGGACGAGTTCCCAGGTGTACTTGGGCACTCCGCCCTTTCCCACCGCGAGCGGCGTCACGTCAATGCCAATCCTCATGATCCGATGGCGTCCTCAGCGGGTTCGATCTCGCACCAGAATTCCTGATAGTAAACCTTCGAGGGCCAGAAGCGGAGGAGTCGTCGCACCCATCGGTGGAGCCGGGGGCTGTCGAAAAAGGCCGGCAGGACGGTCGAGAGGTCGGTCGGGATGATTTCCTGGAAGCGGACGATTCGTCCCTGGCTTCGCTCCACAAGCTGGCGCAATTCCGGCTGCGAGAATCCGTGATGCTTGTGCGTGCGATCCAGTTGGTGGTACTCCACAATCCCATAGCGCCAGAGATCTTCGTTGCGCTTGGGAACAGCCACAAGAACATTGCGGGCGACGCGCAGGCAGCGAGAGAGCAGGCGCACCGGATCGTCCACATGCTCCAGTACGTCGTAAAGAATGTAGGTGTCGCTCGGAGGCAGATCAACGGTGAAGGCATCGGCAATCACCAACGTCACTCCATCCGGATAGGCATATCCCTCGTACCGTTGTTGATCAATCCCGATGTAGCTTCCGTTCCAGCCCCGCTCCTTCAAATAAACATAGAGCTGACATGTCCCGCAGCCGAGGTCCACGATATTTCCCCGGTTGTAGGCGAGCGCGAGATCTCCCAGGATCGGATTGACCGCCGTCTTCCAGGGATAATCCCCTTTTTCCGCGATCAGAGGATCACATGTCATCGGGATGATCCTCGCACGACAGCCGTGTAGTATTGTTTGAGCTTCAACCGTTCCCCCGGCTCGATGCACCCGCAGAGGAGACAGGAGACGAGATAGAGGGTTCCTCCCGCCAGGAGAATCAAGGCCAGACGCAACCATGTCGTTGCCTCCGGTGCCGCCACGACAAGAAAAGCCGTCGGTGGCCCGGCGGCAAGAAGAGGCCGGAGCAGGATGCGGCTGATATATTCGCCCGGGCGAATGCCAACGATTTTCCGGTTGACCTGAGCCAGGAACAAAGGAACCTGAATCGCCGCGTTGAGGATCAAGGAGAGAGCCGCTCCGTTGATTCCCCAGCGAGGGATGAGCAGGAGAGCAAATCCCAGGTTCAGCACCGCGCTGAGCGTGGCAAAGAGGGCGGGCAGTTCGGGTCGCCCCACCCCCTCGGCGACCACGCAGGGGAGGGCAGAAAAGGATGCCAGAAAGAACCCGAAGGCCAGCAGGCGAAGAGCCATCTCACTGTGGGCCGCCACATCGGGTCCCATCCAGAGGACGAGAATTTTATCGGCCATCACCACGAGCACGAGTGTCAGCGGCAAGACCAGTAATAAAATGCTCTTGGCTCCGCGAAGGTAGAGATCACGTAGAGTCTCGGTCTCACTCTGATATTCGCTCACGGCGGGGAAGAGCGCGGTCGTGATGTTGGGGATCAACGAGAGCATGCGTTGGGCGACGGCCTGGGGAATCGCGTAGTAAGTGACCTGAGCAATGGGCAGGAAGAGAGCGATCAACAGGCGATCCGTTTGAAAGACCAGGTGCCCGCTGATGAGGGAGAGAGCCTTGAAGCCGCTGAAACGCAAAAGCCGGGCCAGCGTCGGCCGATCCCATCGGGGGACGAACGCCATCCGGGGAAGAAGCCGCTTGCTCACGAGAGCGAAAACGCCGAGCCCCACCCAGGCCATGACGACGTTGAAGATCACGATCTCACGGAGCGAGAATCCGAGCGCCAGGAGTATGACCTGTCCCAGCACGGTCGTCGTCCCCAATCCGATGGTGGCCTTCACCAGCAGATCGAATCGTTGGAGCGCCTGGGGAATGGCCATGAAAACCATCGCCAGCATCGTTGCCAGCACCCCCAGAGAACTGAGGGAAAAAGCTTCTCGAGCGGTGCCGATGAGCGCCGGTGGGAGATCAAAAACAGTGGTGGCCAGCGGCTCGGCCAGAATCCACATGAGGAGTGCCCCTCCGATTCCGACAAGAATGTAGAGCGTCAGGGCCGTCCCCACCAGTTTCCGGAGCGCCACAACATCCTGACGGGCATGGTACTCGGCCACATATTTGATCACGGCAGCTCCCAGTCCGAGATCGAGAACTGCCGCGTATCCGACAACCAGAGTGATGATCGAGAGCAAGCCATACGAGTCCGCCCCGAGATGACGGACGATATACGGAACCGATCCCAGAGTGAGGAGCAGAAACCAGACCTGGGCCAGAAAGTTGTACGAGATATTGCGCAGAAGCCGATGCCCTCGATCCATCGGTGTGCTCCTCGCTCGCCCCGGATCCGTGAAGCATAGAGTGTGGCGCGAGTCCGTGAGGGAGGGCAAGAGAAGTAGCGCTGACTTTCCAGTCTGCGAAAAAGCACGGGCTGGAAATCCAATGTAGCGCCGACTTTTCAGTCTGCGAAAAAAGCGCCACAGGTTGCGCCGTTGACCCTTGCGGGAGATCTTGATAATCTCACACAGCCCGCTGAGCGATGACGACGCAAAGATCAGGACGATCATCATGCGACGCATTGGCGTAGATACTGGAGGAACGTTTACCGATTTCATCTTCGTGAGCGACGGGGCAATCGAAGTATTGAAACTCCCCTCGACGCCGAGGCGGCCGGAGGCTGCATTCCTCACGGGTGTGAAGAAGCTACTTCGTTCGACGGACACCGACGTGGAGATCGTGCACGGGACGACCGTGGGGACAAACGCCGTGCTGGAACGGAAGGGAGCGCGGACTGCTCTGCTGACGACCGCAGGATTTGAAGATGTGATCGAGATCGGCCGCCAGAATCGTCCGGGGCTCTATTGGTTGAAGGCTTCCAAGCCGCGCCCGCTCGTTCCTCGGGAACTGCGTTTTGGCATCCGCGAGCGCGTGACGTCAAGTGGCGATGTGCTCGTGCCCGTGGATGAGTCGCAGCTCGAGATGGTGGCGGATCGGCTCGTCGCTCTCGGTGTCGAGTCCATTGCCGTGTGCTACCTTTTTTCTTTCCTTCGCCCGGAGCACGAAGCGCAAACAGCCGTGCGGCTGCAACGGCTGGGCTTGCCGATCTCGGTGTCCCATCGCATCCTGCCGGAATATCGAGAGTACGAACGAACCTCCACGACGGTGATCAACGCGTATCTTGCCCCGCTCATGGCCACCTACCTTCGGCGCATGGCTGAAGGGCTGGAGCGACTCGATGAGCAGGGAGCGGAAAAGCGGTGGTGTCGCCTGCGCCTGATGCAGTCCAACGGAGGCGCGATCTCGGCCGAGGTGGCCGCCGAGCAGCCGGTGAGAACCGTCCTGTCGGGACCGGCGGGGGGCGTCGTGGGGGCTTATGAGGTCGCTCGCCGGGCGGGCTTCGCGCGCATCATCACGTTTGATATGGGCGGTACCTCGACCGATGTCAGCCTGGTGGATGGAGCGATCCGGACGACGACCGAAGCGCGCGTGGCTGAACTACCCATCGGTATTCCGGTCATTGATATTCACACGGTGGGAGCGGGCGGAGGGTCCATTGCCCGACTGGATGAAGGGGGCGCATTGCGCGTCGGACCCGAAAGTGCCGGAGCCGATCCCGGTCCCGTCTGCTACGGTATAGGCCGTGATCTCACGGTGACGGATGCGCACCTGATTCTCGGCCGACTCGATCCACACTATTTCCTCGGAGGCCAGATGACGCTCGATCTCGCCCGGACCGAGGAGCACTTTGCCGCCTTCTGCCGGAATTTTCCGTCGCTTGGCCGCACGACGGCGGAAGCGGTCGCCGTCGCTCAGGGAATTCTCGATGTGGCCAATGCTAACATGGCGCGGGCCATCAAAGTCATCTCGGTCGAACGCGGTTACGATCCGCGCGAGTTCACGCTGGTGGCCTTTGGCGGGGCCGGGGGCCTCCACGCCTGCGATCTGGCCGAGATGCTCTCGATTCCCCGCGTGCTCATACCGGAAAATCCGGGATTGCTTTCGGCGCTCGGCGTGTTGCTGTCAGATGTCGTCAAGGATTATTCCCAGACCGTCATGCTCCCCCAAGCCGAGATCGTCCCGGAAAAGGTGGACCGATGGTTCATCCCGCTGGAGGAGCGCGCACGCCAGGATTTGCAGGCCGAGGGATTTTCCCCGTCGGCGATTCGATTCGCTCGATACCTCGATCTGCGATATGTCGGGCAATCATTTGAGCTGTCCGTACCCTGGTCGGCGAATGCCGTTGAGGAATTTCATCGCGCTCACGAGCAGCGATACGGCTATGCCGATCGCACGCGGGCGGTCGAACTGGTCACCGTGCGGGTGAGGGCCTGGGGGGAGACCGAGAAGCCGTCGTTTCGCGCGAGAGAAAGCGCCGGTCCGAAGCCTTCGCCTTCGGCGATGTGGGCCCGCCGACGGGTCTATTTTTCGACCCGACCGGAGGAGACGACCTTCTATCGGCGCGAGGAGCTGGCTCCGGGAAATGTCTTGGACGGTCCGGCCATTGTCCTGGAGTACAGCGCCACCACGGTCATTCCTCCCGCGTGGCAGGGTCTCGTTGATGCGTGGGGCAATCTCATTCTCCAGCGGAAGAAGTAGCGCAGACTTTCGAGTCTGCGGACGAAAAATCGCATATTCGATGCATCATTTTTCGGAGGAGATAATGACCGACCACCTCGATCCAATCCAACTGGAAATTTTCAAATCCCTTTTCGCCGCCATTGCCGAAGAGATGGGTGTGACGCTGCGGCGGACGGCATTTTCGCCCAACATCAAAGAGCGGCGGGATTATTCCTGCGCCGTTTTTGACGGAGCGGGGAATCTTGTCGCCCAGGGAGATCACATGCCGGTTCATCTCGGTTCGATGCCCCTGTCGGTGCGGGCCGCCGTTGATGCCGTCCGTTTTGAACCGGGCGATGTCGTCATCCTCAACGATCCCTATGAGGGAGGGACTCACCTGCCGGATGTGACGATGGTATCAGCAGTCTTTGCCGACGAAGCGACTCCAGCCGGAGGAAGCATTACCGGACAATCCACGGCCGGCGGGAGGCCTTTGTTTTACGTCGCCAATCGGGCGCATCACGCCGACATCGGTGGGATGGCGGCGGGTTCGATGCCGCTCTCGACGGAGATTTTTCAAGAGGGGGTGCGGATTCCGCCGATCAAGCTCTACGAGCGGGGCCAGCTCAACCAGTCGGTCATGCGGCTCATCCTGGCCAACGTGCGCACGCCGCACGAACGGGAGGGAGATTTGACGGCTCAACTGGCTGCCAACCGCACGGGCGAACGACGGCTCCACGAGATGGTACGAAAATACGGCGTCGGCGTCGTGACAACGGCCATGCGCGAACTCCAGGCCTACGCTGAACGAATGGTGCGACGTCGCCTGGAGACGATTCCCGACGGCATCTACACCGCCGTTGATTATCTGGATGACGATGGAATTACGGATGAGCCGGTGGAGATTCGCGTGACGATCACCATCGCGGGAGATTCGGCGGTTGTGGATTTCTCCGGATCGTCTCCGCAAACGCGCGGAAACGTCAATGCCGTCTTTGCCATTACGCTCTCGGCGGTCTTTTATGTCTTCCGTGCGATTATCCTCAGCGATGTTCCGGCCAATGCGGGCATTCTCGTGCCGATTCGCGTGAAGGCTCCGGAGGGAACGGTGGTCAACGCCGTTTTCCCTGCGCCGGTGGCAGCGGGCAACGTCGAGACATCACAGCGAATTGTGGATGTGTTGCTGCGTGCGCTGGCGCCGGCCCTGCCCGATGTCATCCCGGCAGCGTCGAGCGGCACGATGAACAATTTCACTCTTGGAGGAATTGATCCGCGCACCGGGTCGCCCTTCGCCTATTATGAAACCGTTGCCGGAGGCATGGGCGCCAGTCCCGACGGTGATGGCGACAGCGGCGTCCACACGCACATGACAAACTCGTTGAACACGCCGGTGGAGGCCCTGGAATATGCGTTGCCCGTGCGCGTGCGCCGCTACTCGTTGCGGGCCGGGTCCGGAGGGAAGGGGAAGCACCGCGGGGGAGATGGCATCATCCGGGAGATCGAGGTGCTGACGGATGCCGACATCTCCATTCTCTCGGATCGCCGGCGGTTTGCTCCCTATGGTCTTCAGGGAGGGGAACCGGGGCAGCCGGGGGAAAACGTCCTCCTCTCATCGGGGCGCGAGGAACGATTGCCGGGAAAAATCACGCGCCGGGTGAGACACGGCGACATCATCTCCATTCGGACGCCCGGCGGAGGCGGCTGGGGACCGCCCCTCGCCGACGGAGCCCGTGGGAGTGGACGCAGCCCTTCTTAAAGCTGAATCCCTTCGATGAGCGAGCGCACGGCTTCGGCCGATTTATGCAGAGCCGCTCGCTCTTCGAGCGTCAACCCGATCTCCACGATCTGTTCGACGCCCTGGCCTCCGAGCTTGACGGGAACTCCGACGAACACTCCCTTGATGCCGTACTCGCCATCGAGATAGACCGAGCAGGGGCGAATCTTCTTTTTGTCTTTGATGATGCACTCGACCATCTCGACGACCGCCGCCGACGGTGCGTAGTAGGCCGATCCGGTTTTGAGCAGGCTCACGATCTCGGCTCCACCCTCGCGGGTGCGTTTGACGATGGCATCGAGTTTCTCTCTCGGCAGCAGGTCGGTGAGCGGAATCCCGGCGACCGACGAATAGCGAATGAGCGGGACCATCTCATCCCCGTGCGAGCCGAGGACGAAGGCGAACACATCTTCCACCGAGACGTTCAGTTCCTCGGCGATGAAATAGCGCATTCGCGCCGTATCGAGGATGCCCGCCATCCCGATGACGCGCTCGCGGGGGAAGCCCGACACTTTGTAGGCGACATAGGCCATCGCGTCCAGAGGATTGGACACGACGATCAGGATCGCCTGCGGCGAATGCTTGACGATTTCCTGCGTCACCCCCCGCACGATGTCGGTATTGACGTTGACCAGATCGGAGCGGCTCATGCCGGGCTTGC
>DATLZR010000048.1 GCA_035573895.1 Blastocatellia bacterium
TCTGGCGATTCTCCTCTTGCGGCAGCCGTTTTGCTCCCGGCCGGGGGATGAGCCCTCTCCCGCCGTCCAGAGCGATTTTCACCCCCCACCCCGGGAGCGTCCGCATCTTACGGGCAGAGGCGCGGCAAAAGCGCCTGCTCCCGGCCGACCTCATTCGCAACCTGCCCTAGAGCTTGAAGGTCCGTCCCGGCGGGGAGGTTTTTCGGAGTTCGTCCAACAGGGATTCGGCCTTCTGCTGCTCCTGCCGACGGCTCTCCGGGTCCAGTTCGAACGTGACGCGCAGATGATCGCCCGCACGAGTCCCGGCGGGGAGGTACCCCAGCGGGATCGCGAACGAGACGCGATCATCCTCGTAGAGGAAACAGACGGCGATACCTTCTTCGATGCGATCAACGACGAGCTTCATAGATCACCTCCCGGCGGTGCGGCCCCGCGCTGAGGGGCGTTCCACGGACTCCCGCCCGATGTCGGGCGCCCGCGGCGATCGGCCAGCCCAGAGATCGCCCGTCGGCGCGTGCTCCGTTTCGATGCGATAGTTCTCCCCCTCGACAACGATCGTGATTTCGCCTTCGAGGTCGGTGCGGTGTACCTCCTTCACGTAAGAACGCAACCGATTCAACGTGGCCTGCGCCGGGTGGCCGTACTCGTTCTCCTTGCCGCAGGAGATGATGGCCGCCTCGGGCCGGACGCGTTCCAAAAAGTCCCGGGTCGTCGAAAAGCGCGAGCCGTGATGCGCGACCTTCAGCACCCGAGCCGAGAGGTTCGCTCCGGCTTCGATCAATCGGCGCTCGGTCTCGGCCTCGCTATCGCCGGTCAGCAGCATAGAGAAGCGGCCCGCCGTCAGGCGCAGGACAATCGAATTGGCATTTTCGTCGCTTCCGGCGGAGCCACGAATGAGGGGTTGCTGAGGAGACAGAACGTCCAGCGTGATTCCCGACTCGAGTTCAAATTTTTGTCCCGCTTCAGCGATGTGAAAGGTGATGCCTTTTTCTTTGATGGCCTCCAGCAAGCGCGTGTAGGTGCGCGTGGGATAGGGCTGACCGCTGTCGAGGAACCGGAGCACCGGAACGGCCTCCAGCACCGCGCGCATCCCGCCGATATGATCGGCGTGGGGATGCGTGGCCACGAGCAGATCGAGCTGACGCACATCGTATCGCCGGAGCGCCCGCACAACGTCATCTCCGGCGTCCGGCGGGCCAGCATCAATGAGCACGGCTTTCCCTTGCGGCGTCCGAATGAGGAAACTGTCTCCCTGACCGACATCCAAACAGTGGATGGTGAGTGCCCTGGCTGTGGGCGTCAGCCAGGGGAGCTGCCCCTGCCGCCACAGATACCCCAGCAGGAGCAGCACCAGCCCCACCACAAGGGCCGTTGTCGGAAGGCGCCTCCGATGCGGAGGCCACGTTCGAGATTTCAAATTTCGCCGTCCGGCCACATGTACCCCTCAACGGGTAGGTTGATCATTTTCCTGAGATGAGAGCCGATGACAAAGTGCCACGATTACGATGCCGATGCGTCTTCAGCCGGACGCTTCTTCGACGTGCGATCCACCATCTCCTCGAAGAGAGTGACCAGATCGGTCCAGGATTTCTCGCTCGGTTTCTTTGACGCCTCCAGCCGGATCGGCTCGGCGCTCTCGCCAACGACGAAGTAGCTGCGGCAGGCTTTGACCATCATCTCCTTGGTGAGCTTGATCGGCTGACGGGTGAACTTGGCAATGCTGATCACCTGATCAATCAAATCCCGAGGATGGCAGCTTCGAGGCTCGAGGTTGTACTTCCGGTAGTACTCATCCCAGAGGAAGCGGACGATCTCGGGATCGTAGTCGAGTCCTTTGGCTTCGCAGTAGCGTCGGAAGATCTCCTCGTACATCGGCTGGGTGGGATTGTGGATGCGTACTTTGAAGCGAATTCGACGGAAGAACGCCTCATCCACCAACTCCTCGGGCTCGATGTTGGTGGCGAAGATGACGAGCGTATCGAAGGGAACGGGAAATTTCTCGCCCGTGTGAAGGGTGAAGTAGTCCACCCGCTTCTCCAGCGGCACGATCCAGCGATTGAGCAGATCGCGCGGACGAACGAGCTGCCGACCGAGATCATCAATGATGAAGACGCCGCCGTTGGCTTTCATCTGAGGAGGTGCTTCGTAGTACTTGGAGATGGGATTGAGATGGAGATCGAGCATATCGAGCGTCAGCTCGCCGCCGACAAAGACCGTGGGCCGCTGACACAAAATCCAGCGGCGATCATAAACGAGACGCTTCGCGGATGAACGCTCGTTGGGGCTGTCGTCCTCGACGGGAACGTGATCAACCGGATTGAAAACCTTGATGATCTGCCCGCCCACCTCCAGCGCGTGGGGGATGAAAATCTCTCCCCCTTGTGCGAAAGCCAGGCCCACGGCTTCGGAGATGATGCTCTTGCCGTTTCCGGGTGCACCGTAGATGAAGATGGAATGGCCAGAGTTGATCGCCGGTCCCAGTTCGTCCACCACCTGATCGGGCACGACCAGATGCGACAATCCCCGCAGGAGCGTTTCCCGATCAATCTCGAAGTTAAAGAGCGATTGCTTCTTCACGATCTCGGTGTACTGATCGAGCGGCACCGGAGCCGCACCCACATAGTGACTGATCTCGAGGTATTCGCGGGCGCGCTCACGTCCGAGCGAACTCAACCCATAGCGGTAGGAACTCTTCTCGATCCCGGCGACTCCCTTCACCTCGCACAGCTTTTCATTGCGCAGAAACTGAAACAGCTCGTCGAGAATGAGATAGGGAAGACGCAATCGCTCGGCCACCTCGGCGCCGGTCAACTCTCCGCCATAGTAGAGAGTTTTGACCATAAGCTGGAGAATGAGATCGCGGTTGAGACCGGTATCTTCGAGTCGTTCGGGCCGGGGCGGTATGGCCATGAGTTTTCTCTCTCCGACAGGCCCCCGTTCGAGGGAAAGCGCCGGAGAGGACGCGCGATCAGCAGAGGATGGAAGGGGATCGTTTCTCTCTGGCTCCTGGTTCATCTCACATCCTCCTTATTCGCTCAACGGGCGAAAGCACGAGGCCTCACGGCTTGTGCCTTGTGCATATTTTCGCCTCCCGATGAAGCGAAGACAGGTGCTCTCTGGCTGCCTGCGAGAAGAGGTCCGGGGCCGCACTGAAAGATCATCGGCGCGGCCCCCGGGCTGAAGCCATCACTTCTCTTCGACTCGCGGCGGGGCGTTTTTCACGTGCCGGTTGAACCAGGTGATCATCTCGTAGAGCGCGTGCTCGATGGACTCGCGGGCGGCGTATCCGTGAGCCTCGTAGGGCAACATGACGAGTCGCACCGTCCCGCCGTTGCCCCGGACGGCTTGATACATGCGCTCGGATTGGATGGGGAATGTCCCCATGTTGTCATCGGCCTCGCCATGAATGAGCAACAGGGGCTCCTTGATCTTGTGGGCGTTCATGAACGGCGACATCTTGATGTAGAGATCGGGCGCTTCCCACAGCGTCCGCCGCTCGTTCTGGAAGCCGAAGGGCGTGAGCGTGCGATTATAGGCCCCGCTGCGCGCAATTCCCGCCCGGAAGAGATCCGAATGGGCCAGCAGGTTCGCCGTCATGAAGGCGCCATAGCTGTGGCCGCCAACGCCAACCCGATCCGGATCCGTGACGCCCATCTCGACGGCTTTATCAATGGCCGCCTTCGCGTTCATGACGATCTGCTCGATGTAGGTGTTGTTGACCGTCTCGGGATCGCCCACGACCGGCATCGCCGCATCGTCCAGAATGGCATAGCCTTCCAGAAGGAAGAACAGATGCGACGGCCCGAGTATCTGCGTGAATCGCTGAGGCGATCCGGTGACCTGACCGGCCGTGGTCGGATCGGTATATTCGCGCGGATAGGCCCAGACGACCGTCGGCAGCCGCGTCCCTTCTTTGTAGCCGGGCGGCAAATAGAGCGTGAACGACAGAGGCACGCCATCGGCCCGCGTGTAGGTCACCAGTTGCTTCTTGATGCCGCGCAACTGCGGCGTCGGATCGGGAAATTGCGTGAGCGCCCGAACCGAGGCGCTCGCGCCGAGCGTCCGCACATAGTAGTTGGGAGGCTCGGTCGGCGTCTCTCGCCGCGTGAGAACCTGGCTCCCATCGTCGGCGAGCAGGGCGATGACCGATTCATAGCTTGTGCTATCGCACCGGAAGAGGCGCTCGCTCTTGAGCGTCGTCACATCGAAGCGGTCGAGGAAGGGACGCTCCCCTTCGGGCGATGCGCCCGCGCCCGCAAGAAAGATCGAATTGCCGTGGACCAGGATGGCGCGATGGCCCGTCGGCAGTGTGCGCATGACCGGCGTGCCGGGATCGTTGTAGCGATCCTGGGCGCTCAGGCTCCAGACCAGGCGCGGCGCTTCCGCCGGGTTATCGGCATTGATCAAAAACGTCCGATTCCACCGCCGCCGACGATCGAAATCGCGAACGAAGGCTCGCCCGCCCGCCTCGAACCAGGAAAGCCCGGCATAGCGATGTTCGGTCCTGATCAGCTCGCGAGGAGAACCCGTGAACGGGGCCTTGAGCAGCAGAATGCGATCCCGATGAGGGACCTCGCGCCGGGGATCGCCTCCATCGAGCGCCTCCACCCAGACGAGCGTGGCCGGCTCGGTGGGCCGCCAGGCGTAATTGCGCGGGCCCGTGGGAACGCCATCCACGGGAATTTGATCGGCCAGCGGGAGATCGGCCAGCCGGTAAACGACCCGAGCCGCGCGATCCCACACTTCGACCGTCCGGGGGAAGAAAGATACGGGGAAAAGATAAGAGTACGGCCGATGAATGCGGGCGACCAAGAGATGATTCCCGTCCGGGGATGGATCAACGGTTTGAAAGATCGCCGGTTGACCGATCGGCGTCACCCGGCCCGTCGTCGCATCAACGAAAGCAAGCTGCGCGCGAGCGTAGTAGTCGAAGAGGTCCTCGTCGTAAGGGTTTTTGAGCAAGTCCTGGAAGGTGCGGATGGGAGCGGGCTTGCCCGAACTTTCCTGAATGGTCGGGCCGGCGGGGACGGCAGGTGGGGCCGGAGGCTTTCCGCGCCCGGGCGGCACAAGCTGAACAAGCAGCGTGCGGTTATCGGGCATCCACTGGAGCGGATCGCCCAGGACAGCATTGACGGCGATTCCTGCCAGCTTACGGACCCGACCGGTCGCCGTCTCGCCGAGCCAGAGTTCGATTCCGGCGGCCGTCGTGTTGGTGAAGGCGAAATGCCTGCCATCAGGGCTCCACTGGAGCGATCCCACTTTGGCTCCGGGAGGCAAGGCGATGGGCGTCTCCGCCCCATCGCTGATTCGCTTGAGCGTCAGGCGGACGAAATAGGGCGCGCGATGTGGCCCGTTGGTTTGAGGATTGATGCGCAACCCCGCCAGCCGGAGCATCGGCTGGGCGAGATCGGCAATGGGCGGATAGCGCAAACTCTCGGCCAGAAGCAAAACATCCCGCCCGGGGCTGACGAGAGCTTGCGGCGTCACCGGCGCATTGAGGACGTCGAGGATGGCTTGAGGCGGCTTTTGATAGCGCTCTTCGGCCCACGCCCCGCGAGCCCACGGCAGCATCATCGCCGCCAGAAGCAGCGCCAGAGTTTTGACTGCCGCGCGCCGACACAGCGGAAGCGAAACCGATGCGCTCTGTAACCGCCTCCCACCTCGGGAAGCGATTCTCGCCGGATTCTTCATCATAGACGCCCCTCCTTGGTTTGGTTGTTTGACGCGAGAGCCAATTCTAGGTGCTGAATTAGGCCGACGGCAAGATGACCACGACCGTGGTTTCCCTCCCCAAGGGGGATGCACCCAGTCCATCTCCATTTGAAACGAGCGGGGAGAGCCTGCTCGATAGCATCGCAGCCGGTCGCCCTGGCCCTCCTCGAAGGGGGGAGTGAGGCCAGACGGTGAGACCCTTTCCTCGATACTCCTCACCTCAGCGACGACCATCCATTCACGCGGTAACGTTCAGGAGGACGCCGGGCTGTCGCCGACTGCTTCGCCGTCACGGCTCTTCATCCGGAGGCTCTTCAAAAGGAACAGGTTCGTACTCTCCTCCGGGGGCCTTGATGAGGATTTCGACTTTGCGTTCGGCTTCATCCAGTCGTTTCTGGCATTCCCGCGAGAGGGTCACGCCCCGCTCGAAAAGTTCCAGCGCCCGCTCCAGCGGCAACTCGCCTCCTTCTAATTGCTCGACGATCCCTTCGAGTTCCTTCAAGGCGCTCTCAAAGTCAGTGTATTTCGTTGTCTTTGTCATGAGCGATCACCTCTTCGGTACGGGCGGTGAGCAGGCCCTGAGAGAGCCGAATGCGCAAGCGATCTCCCACGGCGACATCAGCGGCCCGGCGCAGGAGATGACCGTGCTGGTCCCAGACCAGCGCATAGCCGCGAGCCAGAACGGCCAGCGGGCTGAGGGCATCAAGCTTGCCCGCCGCAATACCGAGGCGACGACGGTGGGCGGCCAGATGTTCGCCGATGAGACTTAGCAAGCGGTTGTGCGAGATGGCAACCCGCCCGCGCATCTCGGCCAGACGTCGGCTCGGACGAAGGGCGGCCAGACGCATCGAGAGGGTGACGAACTTCTCCCGACGACTGCTCAGGCACCGATGGATGGAGATCTGCAACCGATAATCGAGATCATCCACCCGCTGAATATATTGCTGCAGCACGCTGGGCGCTTGATTGAAGCCGTGGCGGGCCTGGACCTGAGAGACGCGCTCGCGCAGCCGAACGATGAAATATTTCATGGCCTTGATCAAGCGCTGTTCGAGCACCGCGAACCGCTCGATCAATTCATCCTTTCGGGCGGCCACCATCTCCGCTGCGGCCGATGGCGTTGGAGCCCGGAGATCGGCGACGAAATCGGCGATGGTGAAGTCGGTCTCATGCCCGACGGCGGAGATGATCGGGATGCGCGAGTTATAAATGGCGCGGGCGACGACCTCTTCGTTGAAGGCCCAAAGATCTTCGATGGAGCCGCCCCCTCGGCCCACGATGAGCACATCTACATCCGCGCGCCGATTCATCACCTCGATGGCACGCGCGATCTCCTCGGCTGCGCCTTCGCCCTGCACCCGCACATCAAAGATCAAAATATCAATGCCGCGATTGCGTCGCTTGAGCACGCGCAGCATATCTCGGATCGCCGCTCCGGCCCGCGAGGTGATGATGCCGATCTTTCGCGGGATGAGCGGCAGCGGACGCTTGCGGGCCGGATCGAAGAGCCCCTCGGCGGCCAATCGCGCTTTCAACTGTTCGAAGGCCAGTTGCAAGGAGCCGACGCCCACCGGCTCCAGGAAGCTCACAAGCAGCCGGTACTCGCCGCGTTTCTCGTAGACGCTGACCCGACCTCGCGCATAGACCTCCAACCCATCCTCCGGGCGAAACCGAATGATCCGATTATTCATGCGAAAACAGACGCACTGAAGCTGGGCGTTGGCATCCTTCAAGGTGAAGTACCAGTGACCGGAACTGTGCGCCTTGAAATTGGAGATCTCGCCCTGGACCCACAGATCGGGGAATTCCCCCTCCAGCAGATCCTTGATCTGAAGCGTCACTTCCGTGACGGTCAGCGCACGACGTTCGTTTGTGAGCCTGGCCAGCGGCGAGCGCATCATCGCAGCAATACTAGCCTGATCGTTTCCTCAGTGTCAAACGGAAGCCCCCCCCGAGGACTCATTCCTTCCCCCGTCGAGCGAGAGCGAATTCGAGAAACATTTCGCCAAGCGGCGACAGGGTGCGCCTGGGGTCGCGGACGAAGAAGAAATCGCGTTTCAACGGAGGAAGGTCACGGATCGGAATCGCGCGCAGAAGCTGACACCGTAGCTCTTGGCGCACGGCCCGATGCGAGATGACCGACAGACCCAGTCCAGCCATCACGGCCTGCTTGATGGCCGTCGTACTCCCCAATTGAGCCACGATGTGAAAGTCCTCCAGATAATAGCCGTGCTCGCGAAGCGCCCGTTGAAAGACGGTCCGCGTCCCCGATCCCGGTTCGCGGAGAACGAGCGGCAATCGAGCCAGTTCCTCGAGCGTGACGTGTCTTACCTTCTCCCACCGCTTCGCCGACGGAGCCACGAGGATCAACCGATCAGTGGCAAAGCGGATGAATTCGAGATCCCCGTTATCCCACTGTGCCCCGACGCATCCCACATCCACCTGACGGCGCGTGACCTGGTGGATCACCTGCGCGGTGTCGGAAATCAGCAGCGAGATCTCGACCCGGGGATGGGCTTTGTGAAATCGTCCCACCAGGGGTGGTAGGAGATATTCCCCGGGGACGGTGCTGGCCCCGATCACTATTCTTCCCGCCAGGCGATTGAGGAATTTCCCCATGCCCTCGGCGATGTTCTTCTTGATCTCCACGATCCGCCGACTGTGTTCGTAGAGCAGATCGCCCGCCCGCGTCGGTTGAATGCCGCGACCGAGGCGATCAAATAGGGGCGTGCCGAAGTATTCCTCAAGCGTCTTAATGTGCCCGCTCACAGTCGGCTGGGTGAGATGCAACCGTTCGGCTGCTTTCGAGATGCCGCCTTCCTCATAAACAGCGCAAAAAATTTCCAACAGCCGCAGATCCATGATCGCCCTCAGATTGTAGAGGGTGGTCGGCTGTGAGAGCAACCGATGTATCGTCCTGGCTTTGTGGCCGACATTATTGCCTCTCCAGAAACCCCTTCCATGAGCCAGGCGGCCATCATCGAAATTCCCTCAGGCGAGCCACCATCCCGCGGGTGAGCCCGCTGGCGTCACCAACCTCCCGCTTCACTGTCCATCAGGGCGAGCCGCTCTTCTGGGGCAAAAACGTGAGGGGAGTCGGCCCCCTTGCTCCGCTCACGGAGGATAACCGCCCGACCGCCTTCCTGCCCTGGCGGCGGGGCAGCTTGACAAGGGCAAGGGCCACTCCTATCATCACTTCTTCATCGTGGCAAGGCCTTATGGGCGTGCGTTCGCGATGAGAACGGGCAGGGACGTCAACGAAGGCGTAAATGAGGCGACGAAGATCTCGCCGAGGGGAATACGATGAAGCCGTTCATACTGCAAGCCAATCCGATTTATGGCTACATTCCCATTGTGGTTCTGTTGATCATCGGCCTTCTGTTGCCGATTCTTCTCCTGACTCTGGGCCGGCTGTTGCGTCCCACGAGGCCGGAAGAAGCCAAACTCGCTCCCTATGAATGCGGCGTTGATCCGGTCCTCGATGCCCGCGAGCGATTTTCCG
This sequence comes from Blastocatellia bacterium, assembly GCA_035573895.1. Lineage (NCBI taxonomy): Bacteria > Pseudomonadati > Acidobacteriota > Blastocatellia > Blastocatellia bacterium. Next base: position 9,215 of record DATLZR010000048.1, read on the forward strand.
TTCGGTACTATATCGTCGCCATGCTCTTTCTCGTCTTCGATGTGGAAACGATTTTTCTCTTCCCCTGGGCGGTGATCTACGACAAGCTGGCGCTGTTTGGATTCATCGAGGTCGTCGTTTTCTTCGCCATTCTCATCGTCGGCTACTACTACGCCTGGCGAAAAGGAGCATTGGAATGGACCTAGAAGAATACGCTGAAGCGGGAGGATTTCTCACCACGACGGTGGATTCCGTCTTCAACTGGGCGCGCAAATCGGCGATCTGGCCGATGACGTTTGGCCTGGCCTGTTGCGCCATCGAGATGATGGCGACGGGGGCGTCGCGATTCGATATTGATCGCTTTGGCGCCGGCGTTTTTCGTCCCAGCCCGCGCCAATCCGATCTGATGATCGTGGCGGGAACGGTCACGCTCAAGATGGCTCCCGTTGTGCGCCGCGTTTATGATCAGATGCCGGAGCCCAAATGGGTCATTGCCATGGGAGCGTGCGCCAGCGTGGGCGGACCGTTCGATTCGTACTCCACGCTCCAGGGGGTGGATCGCATCGTTCCCGTTGATGTCTACATCCCCGGATGTCCGCCCCGACCGGAGGCATTGCTCTACGGGTTGATGCGGCTTCAGGACAAGATCATGCGCGAGCATCCGAGCCGATATATTTTCGGCCGCGACCGCGTCGTTCGGATCGAAGCCGCATCCGAGAGTGCCACGACGGGCGCTCCTGCCTGATCTCACCATCGGAGCGCAGCACTCAAGAGAGTGTGCTCGCCGTTTCACCATCCGCGCGCAGGAGCAGGATTCGCCCCTGCCTGCCCAACGAGCATGACGCTACTGGAAGACGAGGTGAAACGGATCATTCGCCAGCGCGGTCCGATCCCCTTCCGCGACTTTATGGAGCTGGCGCTCTATCATCCCCGCGAGGGATATTACACCCGGCTGAGCGATATCGGCCCCGGCGGCGACTATTACACGAGCGCCAATATCCATCCGCTCTTTGGCGAGCTTCTGGCGGAAAAGTTCGTGCGACTCTTTCGCACGATGACTGAAGCCGATCCGCCTGCGCGCCAGGCGCAGGCCGATCGGCTCACGCTGGTGGAAATTGGAGCGGGAACCGGTCAACTGGCCGAGGACATCCTGCGGGCGCTCCAGGCTCACCATCCTTCGCTCTTTGAGCGCATGAGCTACTGGATCATCGAGGTGAGCCCCCGACTGACTTCCCTGCAGCAGGCCCGGCTTCGACCGTTGGGCTGCGTCGCTTGGGCTCACTGGGAGGATTTCGCGCCGGGCTCGCTCACGGCCATTGTGTTCTCCCACGAAGTGCTGGATGCGTTCCCGGTTCATCGCGTGATGAATCGGGGAGGCCGACTTATGGAGATGTACGTCGCGCTCGAGGGGGATGAGCTGGGCTGGGCGCTCGGCGAACTGACGGATGCACGCCTGGCGGAGTATCTCCGTCAGGTTGACGTTCACCTCGATGACGGACAGATCGCCGATATTCCCCTTGACATCATCCCCTGGCTTCGCTCGGTCAGCCGCGTCCTCGCGCGCGGCTTTCTCGTGACCATTGACTATGGCGACACGGCTCCGCCGCTCTATGCCCCACATCGTCGGGAAGGGACGCTGCGGTGTTTCTTCCGTCACACGCTCGTCTCCGACCCGCTGATCCGGATCGGCGATCAGGACATCACGGCCAGCGTTGATTTCACCCTCCTCATGGAGACGGGACGACGGTTTGGCCTGGAACCGGTTGAATTCACCTCTCTCCGCCAGTGCCTGCTGGATCTCGGACTGCTGGATCGGGTTGAGCGCCTCATGCACGGCGGGGACGCCACACTGAAAGATCGGCTGGCGCTGAAACATTTCCTGTTGCCCGGAGCATTCGGCGAGAACTTCAAAGTCCTCGTCCAGAGGAGGGACGGTCAGACCTGCCCGGATTCGGACGGCGATGCCACGCGCTTCTGAATCACATCTTCAGCGCACGCATCCGTCGTCGGCGCGACGGCGGGTGATAACGCTTCGACGGCTCCTCATTCTGGCGATTCTTCTGCTCGTCGCCGGCGGAGTCTTCGTCATTCTCTATCTCCGGGCGGAGAACGATCTCAACGAGTGGTTAGCTGGAACCCAGAGTCGTCAGGAGCCGACGATCATCTATGCTGCTCCCCGAGTCATTCGCGTGGGGCAACGGCTGTCGCGCGATCAACTCCTGGAGCATCTCAGTCGGGCCGGGTATACCGATGCGTCCCGGACGGAGGATCCTCTACGAGGCCAGTACCGGCTGGGACGCCACCGGATTGACATCGTGCCGGGGGCCTCGGCCACGCTCAACGGTCAGCGCCTCTTCCCTCGCGTCCGCGTGAGTTTCACCGCCGATGATCGCACCATCGAGCGCCTCATGGACCTCGAAACCCGCCAGGAACTGTCCAGTTGCACGCTGGAGCCGGAACAGATCAGCTCGTTGGCGGCGCCCCGCGGAGCGCTCCCGCAGCAAGAACGCGGCATTCGCTGGAAAGTCGAATACAAGCAGTTACCGCGCCACCTCGTTCACGCCGTCCTGGCTGCCGAAGACAAACGATTCTTCGAGCACACCGGCGTGGATTACCTGGGGATTCTTCGCGCCCTGTGGAACGATCTCGTCACCCGCGAAACAGTCCTCCAGGGAGGATCAACGATCACTCAGCAACTGGTCAAAAATATTCTCGTCGGGCGCGAGCGCACGCTCCGGCGAAAAATTCGAGAGGCCTTTCTGGCCCTGGCGCTGGAGCGAAAGTTCACCAAAGAGCAAATCTTCACCTACTATGCCAACGTCATTTACCTCGGTCGGCGGGGAGGATTCTCCATCTACGGATTTGGGGCAGCCGCCCGCGAATACTTCAACAAGGATGTCTCTCAACTGACGCTGCCGGAAGCAGCGTTCCTCGCCGGGATCATTAATCGGCCGGGCTATTACATCGCCAATGCCCCGCGTCAGGAGATCCTCGAGCGCGGCATCAAGCGGCGCAATACGGTTCTCGATCTGATGGTCGAAGCCAATTTCATCACGCCGGAGGAAGCGGAGCGGGCCAAGCGGGCGCCGCTGGCCTTTCAGTTTCGTCCCGTGCGCGGCGGCGTGGAAGTCAGTGCCCCTTACTTCCTCGATTACGTGCAGGAGCTTCTGTCCGAGGCGATGCCCACAAGCGACATCAGTCTGGGCTATCGCGTCTACACCACCATTGATATGAGTCTTCAACGGGCAGCAACGGCCGCCGTGACCGACAGCCTCGCTCGGCTCGATCAGGAGCTGGCCCGGAGCCGACGCCGCATTCCTCCGGGAACGGTTCAAGCGGCGCTGGTGGCGCTCGATGCGCAATCGGGGGAGATTCTGGCCCTGGTGGGCGGTCGGAACTATCTGGAGAGTCAATTCAATCGAGCCACCGATGCCCGGCGACAGCCCGGCTCGGCGATCAAACCGTTTGTCTACGCGGCGGCGCTCGAGTCCGGCCAACGTGAGGGAGAACCGATTACGCTGGCCCACCTGTACATGGACGAGCCTCGCGAGTTCGAGGGCGGCTATGCCCCCAGGAACTTCGGCGACAGTTATCTGGAACGCCCCGTCTCCGTCCGTGAAGCCCTCGTCCGGTCGCTCAATGTGGTCACGGTGGCGCTGGCCCAGGAGACCGGCTACGCCACGGTAGCGGAGACGATCCAAAAATGCGGCCTGCCGAGACCCCCGGTTCAGGGAGCCACCGCTCTGGGCGCATCCGAAGTCACGCCGCTCGATCTCGCTTCGGCTTACACCGTGTTCGTCAATCAGGGTCGGCGCGCCGTGCCTCTGGCGATTCGTCGCATCACCGAGTCCACCGGGCACCAGGTGCTCGAAGCGAAGGAGCAGCAGGTCGAGGCGCTCTCGCCCGAAGTCGCGTATCTCGTCCTCACGGTCATGCAGGACGTCATCGCCCAGCCTTACGGCACCGGTCATGCTGCTGCTCAGCTCGGATTACCCACCATTGCCGGAAAGACGGGGACATCCCAGCGCAGCGACGCCTGGTTCGTTGGACTGACGCCTCGCCTGGTATGCGTCACCTGGGTGGGATTCGATGACAATCGCACACTGCAAATGACGGGATCTCACGCCGCTCTCCCCATCTGGCTCGCTTTCATGCGCCGGGTTGCGGCGCTCCGGCCCGATCTCGTCTCCGGAGATTTCGTCCGCCCGGAGCATATCGTCGAGCGGGTTATTGATCCGACGACGGGACGACGCGCCACCGATCACTGTCCCGAAACAAAGATTGAGCTGTTCATCGAAGGAAGAGAGGTCACCGAGGTCTGTCCGGATCATCCGGGAAAAGTGATCGAGGAGGTACCTCCCACCACGCCTCCCCTGCCGGCGCTGCCCGAGACCCCTCCGACTCTTTCCCCCGCTGCCCCGTCGCCGACCGAGCCGCCAGTTCAACGCACCCGCCCTCGCTTCGTAGAACCGGTTCGGCGACCCCTCGCACAGCGAGCGAATGCGCCTCCGTCCGGGCGCTCAGTTCACAACGAGATCCTCGGTCAGGCGGAGACGAAATCGCGTTCCCGGACGAAGAGAAATGTCTTCGCCTTCCAGGAAGATTTCCGTTTCTCCCGTCTCGGCCTGTGAAATCTTCATCAGCTCGACGCTTTCCCGACGCCGGCCAATCTTGGACGGCTTGCCCGGCGTCGAGGTGTCGGGAATGCGACGAATGCTGATGCCGCCGCTGACCTCGATGCGAGGACGCCGCAACTCGCCCGGACGGCGATCAGATTCCCCCGGCAGGGGTGGGCCCGATGGAGATGTCCCCCCTTCGGGAGGAGGCAACGGAGGCTCCAGCGCCTTGACCGCGAAGGACACCGGCAGCGAACGAGCCCCCAGGGCGAGACGACCGAAGCTGAGGACGAGCGTCGAGTAGTTCCCTTCTTCGTCCTGCCGGGCGGTCGCCTGACCGATCACACGGGTTCCCCGGGGGATGATCTCCCGACCTCCCACGAAAATCGCCTGAGTGAGTCGCAGCGTGAATTCCTCGCCCTCGGAGATCAAGCGCGTATCAAGATCATCGGTCAGTTCAGCCATAATTTCGATGCCCGCCGGGATGACGATCTTTCCCGCCCGGCCGGCCGCAGGGGAGGATGTCGCTCCCGGAGGCTGTTGATGGTTGACGACGAAGCAATGCCGGGAGCTAATGGGCACACCGACAGCCGATGTGCGTCCGGGATGGCTCGAGGGGAAGGCGCCAAACGCGACCGTTCCGACGACAAGCCAGAGAAGTCTTCGATGGGCATCGCATCTCATGTCACTTTTTCTCCCTGCCGGTCTATCTCAATCCGTAGATTTTCAAGCGAAACTCGTCGTTGACGAGCCGGATCTCCGGCTTGATGCCGGAGAAGGCCTGGGCGGTGCGAAGCATCATGGGAACGCCTCCGGTCACGGTCATGAGTCCATAGTAGGCGCTCTTGAAGATCGCTTTCAATCGGGGATGGGGGGCGCTCACGACGCCGCAGCAGATTGGTTCGAGGGCCACACCGGCTACTCTCATGGGATTGATCACTTCGAGCCGGTCATCGAAGATGAGGATGCGCGTCACCTGATCCTGGAGGCTGTAGTCGCGGTGAATGAGGGCATTGGTGAGCGCTTCGACGATGGCCGCACGAGCATAGCTGGCGCGGGGCTCCACGGGGCCGTCCCGGCTCAGTCGCTGACGCGGGGGTCTCTCCTCCAGCAGATCGGCATAACGGCGAACGAACGCCAGAGCCCCCTCAAATTGGGTGGCGAGGTTTCCGGTGATCTCCGTCTGCTCGACGATGGGATCAGTGATCTCGACTCCGGCCAGTCGCGTGGCCACGATCCCGCTCCGGGGAAGGTGATGCGCCACACGATCGTTCTTGCCAAACAGCAGCAGACCGGCCAGCGTGGGAGCGCTCTCGTGATCGAACTCGACGGCAAGCTGAAGATAATGAATCATGACCTCATCAATGGGATAGCCGTGCTCCTCGAATTCGCCGAGATCGCCGCCGCGCAGCTCGCGCACATAGCTCCAGAAGATCGCCTCATCAATATCGTCGAGCGTGGAGCTGGTGATCGGCATTAACTCGAACCCATAGGATCGGTGCGGATCATACATCTCGGCGATCTCTTCGGCGGTAGCCTCGCGCTTCATGGAGCCCACGCGGACGTAACAGCGATGATCGGCCGTGCGATAGGGCGGATGCGGCCCCTCGACTTCCAAAGCAACGACCCGCTTGCCATTGTCAAAAGCGATCTTGTTGATGCGCGGGCGAATCGGCGGCAGAACCAGACGATGACAGATGTGGATCAGTTGCTGTTCGACCCATTCCGGATCATCCACCCCTTCGATCCGACGGTTATCGTTGACGCCGATGACGATGAATCCTCCGCCGGAGTTGGCCAGAGCGACGACCTCAGCGGCCAGCTTCTCGGGATTGTTCAGTCGCACCTTGAACTCGATGTAGCTGTCTTCTCCTCCGTGAATCAGGTGGAGAAGCTCATGCCGATCAATGAGAGCATGGGCATCAAAATAGTGGTGGGCGAAGAAAGACCGGGTGGAATCAACAGTGTGGCGAGTGCGGAATTTTTTCCTCCCCATCGCGCAACCTCACGGTCGGAGTCTTTTGCCGTTCCCGAAAGACTATACCTGATTCGAGGGATTCAAGCAAAGGGGTGACTCGCCCCGAACGGTCTTCACCTCGGCCACAGCACCGGTGCGCTTCCCGATCCCCCGCGATCCCGGCCGATCGAAGGTGGAGCCGACCACCGCCGTCACCCGGGGCGTTTGTATGGTGTGCGCAGGTACCGACGAGCCTGCTCGTGGGAATCAAAGACGTTCTCCCGCCCAACAACAGTGGTGTAAGCCGCCAGAGCCGCCGAGCGGTTTCCGCTCAGGTCGAGGATCTGCCCGATGCGGAGATAACCGAGCGTCACCAGATCGGGATACGCCTGAGGGGAAGCAACGAGCTGGCGAAAATGATGGAGCGCCGCCTGCGTGTATCCGGTCTGGAAGAGCGCTTCGGCATACTGGAAGCGAATGACATCGTGAGCCGTTGAAAATGACGGGTGACGGAGCAACTGTTCGAAGGCATCAATGGCTTCGGCCCTCCGCCCCAGCCGCAACAGGAGCGTGGCGCGTTCGCTGCGGAGGAGATAATTTCGGGGATAGCGTGAGGCGAGCGTCTCCAGCACGGCCAGCGCATCTGAATAGCGGCGCTCGCGGTAGTAGAGCGCGACGAGCAGCACGCGAGCATCATCGGCGACATACCTGCCGGAGGCCGCCGCGCGTTCCAGTTCAGCCAGACCCCGCTGCCGGTCCCCGCGAATGCCTCCGAGCGCCGCCAGAATGCGAACCGCCAGCGGCAAACTTCCGACGATATAATCGTAGATGCCCACCGTCAGATAGGCGTCGGCGAAGCCGGGATCGCGTGCGAGGATTTCCCGATGGTCCTTCACCGCGCGGGATCCCGCCCGGAGAGCGGCGAAAAACCGGCGGGCGACGCTGGCCTCATAAGCGCCCAGCACAGCATAGGCGGCACCGCGAAAATATTTCGCCTCCACATCCTCAGGGCGTTTGACGAGCAGTGCATCGGCCCGAGCAATCGCCTGCTCGATGTAATGACGGAATCGCCGATCTCGCTCCGGATCAATGCGCTCTTCCGTTGCCGCGTAAAACGAGGGATTGAGATAAAACCCTGTCTGAAGGCGGCGGCTCTGATTGAGTTTCTCCACCCAGAGCGTGGTCGCCAGATAGAGATAGCCCATCGGGTGATCGGGCCGCGCCTCGACGATTCGCTGAAACTGCGCCCGCGCCCCCTCATAGTCGAGACTATACAGGGCCTCAAATCCGACCCGCCGGAGCGCTTCAAGATCCGGTATCGGGCGGTCTCCGAGAGGTCCGCCCGCCACTCCTGCGCCGCTCGCACACCCGAGAGTCACGCCGAGGGCGAGCACGATCTTCCATCTGTGCTTTCCTCTGCCGGTCATCACCGACTTCTCCCGCAGCGGTCGTTTCGTTCTCGGTGCCGCCGGGATGGTAACTGTGGTGATGCGCCCTCATTCCGGGACGACGACGCGCACCGCCGAAGGAATAAGCTCAAAGCTCATGGGCAGACATCCCGCGAGTTCTCCATCCACCTGAACGGCGATGGGGCTGGACGCGACGGCGCGAACGCGGCGACTCTTGCGATAAACGACACCACGACAGGTGACGTGCCGCCCCCAAAAAGCCAGTGGGAGATAGGTGAGATACCGCCACTTGCTTCGGGTGGTCACGCAACAAACACGAAACCACTCGTCATCGAGTCGGGCATCGGGAGCGATCAGAAGCCCGCCTCCATAGGAGGGCGATAACGCGACGGCGGCAAACGTCGCGGAGATCACGTCGTCATCCAGTTCGACCGTAAAAACCGGAGCGCGCCACGTCAGCAGGTGCTTCATTCCCGCAATCCAGAAGGCGAGGATTCCACCATATCGCTTGAGCGCGGGATTGACCTGTTGCACGATGGAAGCATCCAGGCCGATTCCTGCCATGAGGAAGAAATACCGCGAGCCCGCTCGCCCGACACTGATCCGGCGGACGCGGCCGGCGACGATCATCCGAACGAGGGCCTCCGGATCGCGGGGGATCCGGAGCAGACGCGCCAGGATATTGGCCGTTCCGGCGGGCCAGACGGCCAGCGCGAGCGAACTGCCCATGATGCCTTGAAGAACCTCATTGAGCGTTCCATCACCGCCTTTGACGATCACAAAGTCGCTTCCCTGATGTCGAATCTCCTCGGCCAGTCGTGTCGCGTCCCCCGGTTGAACGGTGGCATGGATCTCCAGCGTAATTCCCCGCTGGTGAAGGAGGGAGCGCACGCGGCGGAGGCTTGGATCATCGTGGTGGCCCCGGCCGGCGCGGGGATTGTAGATGAGCGCTCCCCGACGAAATGGCTCCGCCGTCTCGATCATGGCCGTATGATCAAGGCCCCCGGTCGGGCGCGGACGATTTTTCCGGGCCCGGGACCCCCTCCCGTTCTACTCGAGTTGATCGAGTTGATAGTTGGGTGCTTCTTTGATGATGATCACATCGTGCACGTGACTTTCCCGCAGACTCGCCTGGGTGATCTTGATGAAGCGGGCCCGGTGTTTCAGCTCTCCGATGGTGCGACAGCCGCAGTAGCCCATACCGGCACGTAAGCCTCCGACCAGTTGCTCCACAATCGCCGCCAGCGGCCCTTTGTAGGGAACGCGCCCTTCGATCCCTTCGGGAACAAGCTTGCCGCCGCTCTCCTGACCGTAGCGATCCCGGCTGCCACTCATCATCGCGCCCAACGACCCCATGCCGCGATAGGCTTTAAAGCTTCGCCCCTGGTAGAGAATGATCTCTCCCGGACTCTCATCCGTTCCAGCGAACAACGAGCCGATCATCACGCAATCCGCTCCGGCCGCAATGGCTTTGGTGATGTCGCCGGAGAACTTGATCCCTCCATCGGCGATGAGCGCGACGCCCGTCCCTTTGACGGCCCGCGCGCACTCCATGATGGCGGTGATTTGAGGCACGCCCGCTCCGGTTACAATCCGCGTCGTACAGATGCTGCCGGGTCCCTGTCCGCACTTGATCCCATCGGCTCCGGCATCAATCAGCTCGCGAGCCGCCTCGTAGGTGGAAACATTTCCCGCCACAAGATCCACCCCAGTGAACCGGCTCTTGAGGCTTTTCACCGCTTCGATGACCCGCGTCGTGTGGCCGTGAGCCGTGTCAACCACCAGCACGTCAACACGGGCTTTGACCAGCTCGGCCGCTCGCTCCAGAAAATCCCCGGTGGCTCCGACGGCCGCCGCCACCCGCAATCGGCCGAGATGATCCTTGGCCGCCCGGGGATACTTGATGGCCTTTTGAATGTCCTTCACCGTAATCAACCCCTTCAGCCGAAAGTCGCTGTCCACGATGGGTAATTTCTCGATTCGATGGGCCTGCAGGATCGCCTTGGCGTCGTCCAGCGTCGTCCCCACCGGCGCCGTGATGAGTTTGTCTCGACCGGTCATGACATCCCCGACCTTCAAGTCCATGCGCGTTTCAAACCGCAGGTCTCGATTGGTGAGAATGCCGACGAGTCGGCCCGCCTCGTCCACAACCGGCACGCCGGAGATTTTATAGTGCGCCATCATGTTCAGGGCATCGGAGATGGGACGGTCCGCCGTAATTGTGATCGGATCAACGATCATCCCGCTTTCCGATCGCTTCACCTTATCCACCTCAGCGGCCTGCGCCTCAATCGAAAGATTACGATGGATCACCCCGATGCCTCCCTGCTGCGCGATGGCGATGGCCAGATGCGCCTCGGTGACCGTGTCCATCGCCGCGCTGGAGATGGGAATGTTCAGCCGCACATTCCGAGAAAAATACGTCGTCGTGTCCGTCTCCGTGGGCAGGACATCACTTTTGGCAGGAACCAGAAGGACATCATCAAAAGTGATAGCTTCAGGAAAATCCGCTGTCGTCATAGGTGCGCCACCTTAGACTGATCTAGGCCGTCAGTGTAGCCAGCCACCGGATGAGAGTCAAGCAACCCCACAGGGGCCAGGTGAACACGACGGGTGCAAGATCAAGCCTCGACGGGCAACGGAGCGCCTGGCTTCCCTCCCGCAATTCCCGGAAAGTCGTGCCCCCACCTCACAGGGAGGCTCTCAGGGTTCAGGAAACCAGGGCCTTTGCACCATGTCAAGGAGTGGGCCAGGTTTCCCTTTACCCCCTCGCGGTTTAAGAAACACCGAAACCTTTGCGCACCTGAGGTCCAGAATGGTGACCCGGTTGTTTGGTCTCCCAAGTAAAACACACATCGCCTGTGGGGCGGCTTGACTTAACAGCGGGCATCGGACTATTTTCCTCACCTCTTCGGAAAATTTTCGGCACGGCGAGAGTAGGGAGTACGGCTATGGGAGCAGGAACACGCCAGCAGGAGTTACGCCAGCGCCGCCATCGCAAGGAGAAACGGCGCAAACAACGACTGCATCAATTGCTCGAACTCCTTCAGCAGGGACGGACGCATGAGGAGCGGGTGAAAATCGCCCGGGAGTTCTGGCAGAAGGTTCGACAATCGGCAAGCTCGGTGTGAGGGACGGCGATAAATCAACCCTCACAGCCCATTGACATCACAGGCAAGGGAAAGGGGCTGCGCCGAATCCGGCAAACGGAAACCGAGGAAAAAGAGCCTCCCGAAGGCGCGCGCTCCCAGCGATTATCACCAATTGATCAACCGGGCCCTGACGACGTCACGACGAGGGATTCACCGGGATGAACCATCGCTGTTGCGCCTCTTCAAGGCGCGTCGTCGTGTCGCGTGCCAACCAGACGTTGCACGTCTGGCTACCCTCTTGGGGGCGTCTGCCGACGCCCGGACAAAGATGGAGACGCCAATCGCGTGGATCAACGGCGGGATTGGTGAACGGCGTATTGAGGATGCGCTCCCGACGGGCAACGTTCAAAACAATGGGCCGCGGAAGCGGCCCACGCGAAGGTAGCCAGACGTGAAACGTCTGGAAAACGCGAAACGAAAAATGACGGCGCGTTGAAGACGCGCCAGTGCGCCGGAGGCGGGCGCTCCCGGCCCCCGAACAATCGCGGCGAGGGATCGAATGGGATGAACCCATCGGTCTTGCGCCTCTTCAAGGCGCATCGTTTTATTTCGCGTGCATCCAGACGTTGCACGTCTGGCTACCCTCTTGGGGGCGTCTGCCGACGCCCGGACAAAGATGGAGGCGCCAATCGCGTGGATCAACGAGGCGGATTGGTCAACCGTGTATCGAGGATGCGCCCCCGACGGGCAACGTTCAAAACAAAGGGCCGCGGAAGCGGCCACGAGAAGGTAGCCAGACGTGAAACGTCTGGAAAACGGGACACGAATTCATCAACAGCGCGTTGAAGACGCGCCAGAACACCGGACCCGGGCGCTCCCGGCCCCCGAACAATCGCGGCGACGGATCGAATGCGATGAACCATCGTTCTTGCGCCTCTTCAAGGCGCGTCGTCGTGATTTGGGGTAGCCAGACGTGAAACGTCTGGAAAACGCGCTCCGAACCTCCCTTCGCCCAGGGGCGATTGACAATAGCCCGGCAATTTCTTGCTGGGAAACTAATGCCCCCGCATATTATCTACACGCCCCGGCATGGACGACCGAACGTTTCCTTCCCCGCATGTCCTGTTTGCCGGTTTCGATGCCCCGCGTTCAGCCGTCCCTGCGGGACGGGCGGGAAATTTTTGCCCTTGTTTCCCACCTGTGAACTGGTGGGCTATTTTCATCCCGTCTCTGGCGGGACGGATGGGAATAGGATCGTCCCTCTCAGGAAATGTGAACGGGTGGGATGTCTTCACGCCGTCGCTGCCGGGACGGGGTGAAAAACTTTATTGTGTTCCTCCGATTTCAGGTATGAGCCCCTCCGACCTGACCCTGCAAGGGGTACCGACGCGATCCGGAGGATGCTGTGTGTCCCGTATGCCTGTGGAGATCGGCTGCGGCGGTGACAGAATGGGTCGGTCTCCGAGCCAGGGATCGGCGATGCGGGGAGTGGTCGGTCGTTCGAATCACAGGCGAGAAATGGATGATGCGTCACGGAACGGTGGCGGCGTCGTTCCGCTGCCGCCTCAGAATCCTCTCCGTGGGGCTTGTAGTCGGTAGCGGGACATCGGTAGACTACAGCAACTATGAGTGACGAGCGATCCGTAATCCAATCTGAGACCCTCTGGCAGCGCGCTCAACGCGTCCTGGTCGGAGGAGTCAATAGCCCGGTGCGTGCGTTTCGCGCCGTAGGCGGGACGCCCCGCTTCATCGCCTCGGCGCAAGGAGCCTTCCTCACCGATGTGGATGGCCACACCTATATTGATTACGTTGGGTCGTGGGGACCGATGATTCTCGGTCATGCGCATCCCGAAGTCGTGGAGGCACTGGAGCGTGCACTCCGAAACGGCACTTCCTACGGGGCGCCCACCGAGCGAGAAGTGGAA
>DATLZR010000049.1 GCA_035573895.1 Blastocatellia bacterium
CATCCGCATCGCCGAAGATCGCCGCCTCTTCAAGCAGGCGATGGATGAGATCGGGTTGGAAGTCCCTCGGGCCGGATTCGCCCACTCGCTGGACGAAGCCTGGGCGATTGCCGCCGGACTCGACTATCCGATCATTATTCGTCCGAGCTTCACCCTGGGGGGGACCGGAGGGGGCATCGCCTACAACGACGAGGAGTTCGAGGAGATCGTCGAGGGGGGTCTGGAAGCCTCGCCCATTCACGAAGTGCTCGTCGAGGAATCCATCATCGGATGGAAAGAGTACGAACTGGAGGTCATGCGCGACCTGGCCGACAACGTCGTCATCATCTGCCCGATCGAGAACTTCGATCCGATGGGGATTCACACCGGCGATTCGATCACGGTGGCTCCGGCGCAAACGCTCACCGACCGGGAATATCAACGCATGCGCGATGCCGCCATCGCCGTCATTCGCAAGGTGGGGGTCGAAACCGGCGGCTCGAACATTCAATTTGCCGTCAATCCGCGAACCGGAGCCCTACGCGTCATCGAGATGAACCCGCGCGTGTCGCGGTCTTCTGCTCTGGCGTCGAAAGCCACCGGCTTCCCCATCGCCAAAATTGCCGCCAAGCTCGCCGTCGGTTACACCCTCGACGAGATTCCCAACGACATCACCAAGAAAACGCTGGCCAGTTTCGAGCCGACAATTGATTACGTGGTGGTGAAGATTCCCCGCTGGGCATTCGAGAAGTTCCCGGCCGCCGATCCGGTCCTCACAACGCAAATGAAGTCGGTCGGCGAGGTCATGGCCATCGGACGCACGTTCAAGGAGGCCTTGCTCAAAGGGATTCGCTCACTGGAATTGGGTCGGCGGAGGGATGACGCCGGTGATGTGACCGATGAGGAACTGCGGCGTCTCCTGCTGGTGCCAACGGCCGAGCGCCTGCACCACCTCCTGCGGGCTTTGGAACGAGGGTTCAGCGTTGAGGAACTGCACGAGCTGACCGGGATTGATCCCTGGTTCCTCCATCAACTGAGTGAGATTACCGAGCACGAACGGCGGCTCTCGCACACGGCCTGGACTGACGTTTCGCGGGAGGATTTGTGGACGGCCAAGCGGCTGGGCCTCTCTGATCAGCGCCTGGCCCGCCTGTTTCAGACAACTGAAGAGGCCGTCCGCGAGAAGCGGCGTGCCCTGGGCCTGCGTCCGGTCTTCAAGTCGGTGGATACCTGCGCCGCTGAGTTCGAATCCTTCACCCCCTACCTCTACTCCACCTACGAAGAGGAGGATGAAGCTTTGCCCACCGACCGGCGCAAGATCATGATCCTCGGTAGCGGACCCAATCGCATCGGACAGGGCATCGAGTTCGATTACTGCTGCTGTCACGCTGCCTTCGCCCTGCGGGAAGACGGCTACGAGACGATCATGGTCAATTGTAATCCGGAGACCGTCTCCACCGATTACGATACATCGGACCGATTGTATTTCGAGCCGCTCACCTTCGAGGACGTCATCAACATTTACGAGCGAGAGCAACCCGAGGGCGTGATCGTGCAATTTGGCGGGCAGACCCCACTCAATCTGGCGATGCCGCTGTGGCGGGCGGGCGTGAGGATTATCGGAACATCGCCCGAGTCCATTGATCTCGCCGAAGACCGCCAGCGGTTCGGTGCCCTCCTCAAAGAGCTGGGAATCCCTCAGCCGGAACATGGAACGGCGACCAGCATCGCCGAGGCGCGGCGCATCGCCGCCCGGATCGGCTATCCGGTGCTCGTTCGCCCGAGCTATGTTCTGGGCGGTCGCGCGATGGTCATTGTGTACGACGAGAAAGCCCTGGAACACTATATGCACCAGGCGGTGGCGGCGTCGCCCGAGCACCCGGTGTTGATTGATCGCTTTCTTGAAGACGCCTTCGAGGTGGATGTGGACGCGCTGGCCGATGGCCACCGCTCGGTCATTGCCGGTATTCAGGAGCACATCGAAGAAGCCGGGATTCATTCGGGCGATAGCTCCTCGGTGCTGCCTCCCTACATGATCGGCGCGGACGCTCTGAATCTGATTCGTCGCTACACCCGCGAACTGGCCGAAGCCTTGCAGGTCGTCGGCCTCATGAATGTGCAATACGCCGTCAAAGACGGGACGGTCTACGTCCTCGAAGTCAATCCCCGGGCCTCCCGCACGGTCCCCTTTGTCAGCAAGGCGACCGGTGTGCCGCTGGCCCGCATCGCCGCCCGCTTGATGACCGGAAGAAGACTCGATGAATTCAATCTGCCGGAGGAATTGACTGTTGACCGCTTCTACATCAAAGCGCCAGTCTTTCCCTTCTCCCGCTTCCCCGGAGTGGATCCGGTGCTCGGTCCGGAGATGCGTTCCACCGGAGAAGTGATGGGCGTGGCCTCGACCTTCGGCAGCGCATTTCT
Organism: Blastocatellia bacterium; assembly: GCA_035573895.1. Taxonomy (NCBI): domain Bacteria; kingdom Pseudomonadati; phylum Acidobacteriota; class Blastocatellia; species Blastocatellia bacterium. The sequence goes on from DATLZR010000049.1 coordinate 2,401, forward strand.
CAAAGCGCAGTACGGGGCGGGCAACCGATTGCCGCGCACGGGCACGGTCTTCATCAGCGTCAATGACAACGATAAACGGAACGTCATCCCCATCGCCCGCCGATTGAAGGAGCTGGGATTTGAGATCATCTCCACGCGAGGAACACGCGAAGCGCTCCAGCGCGTTGGCATCCCCTCGCGCCACGTGTATAAGGTCAACGAGGGACGTCCGAACGTGGTGGACCTCATCAAGAGTCGGCAGATCTCCCTGGTGATCAATACGCCACTCGGACGCGATTCCTTCTATGACGAGAAATCCATTCGCCGGGCCGCCGTTCACTATCGCGTTCCCTGCATCACTACCTTGACGGGAGCGCGCGCGGTCGTCGAAGCCATCGAGGCGCTACAAAAAGAGCATCTGGAAATCGGATCGCTCCAGGAATACCATGCCGGGTCGAATGCGCGATTGTCCTGAAACCGTCGCTGCTGGTTGACAGCAGGGCGGGGAAGTCAACAAACTTTCAGAAGAGTGACCGGATGAGTGAGAGCTATGAGTGAGAAAGACATCGTCTTGATCTTTGGCAAGGATACCTGACCGTACACCACGGCCGCCCGTGAGGAGTACGGCAGACGAGGCATCGCCTTCAAGTATTTCAACGTGCATGAGGACGAAGAGGCGCTGCGACAGATGCTGACTTATTCGGGCGGACGGCGCAGCGTACCGGTGATCGTCGAAGGGGAGCGCGTCACCATCGGCTACGGCGGCACCTGAGGTGTGTGACCGAGCTGATCGGTTCGATCAGCGGAGATCAGATGCGCTGGTGGGTGCCCGGGACGACGGGGTCCCTCCTTGCGCCCGGTGACCTGACGCGGGCACGAGCAGATCGTGTCCAGCGGCGACGACGCCAAACCGTGTCTCAAAGGATCGTCCGGAACGCCCAGCAACTTCGCCGGAATACATCAGAGCGGAGGCGAATGAGGTCTGGTGACTTCCCCGGGCTTCAAACCCGGCGGGCGACGGCGAAAGTCGGCGCTGGTGGGTTCGATTCCCACACGCCTCCGCCAGGGCCAAAGTCCTGACTCGGCGAAAACCGCATCCCCGGTAATTCGGACATCCCCGTCAGGGCCATTACCCCCGCAGCGAACGCTTCTCGCGTGCTTTCAGCCCGCCGGATGCGGGCGCTCCCGGAGTGCAGGAGGTTGAAAATCGCTACAGGGGAAAGGACGGATGTCGAGTCTTGGTCAAAGGACCGGGTGATCATGGCTTTCTCTGTGAACCCGGAGCGGAGTTCGCGTGGGGACTAAATGTCCCGTTGGGGCACTAGGAGGCGGCGATCCCGATCCGTGAAAGGGTGGGTGTGCCATCGGTTGAGATCCCTGGAGGCGGCGCTCGGATTCGAACCGAGGTATCGAGGTTTTGCAGACCTCCGCCTTACCACTTGGCTACGCCGCCTTTTCAACCATCCGATCTCATGACGATCCGGCAAAAATTATAATCGGCGAAGGCCAGCATTTTCAATCGCCCCGTCTCTTCAGGGGCGATCCGTCAGGACCCAAGTTCCGACTGTCTGCCTTCGCCGATTTGCAAAAGATCCTATAAGACCGTGGAGCGGGAGACGGGATTTGAACCCGCGACTTCAACCTTGGCAAGGTTGCACTCTACCGCTGAGTTACTCCCGCTCACAATATCCGCTCTCAATTCTATTCGCGACTCCGGTTTTGTCAAGCGGATTCATTGAACGGCGGCGCGGGCCATCTCCTCAGCCGGGATATCGAAGTTCGCCGAGACTCGTTGTACGTCGTCGTGGTCTTCCAGAGCATCCATCAGCTTGAGCATGGCCGTGGCGTCTTTCCCTTCCAGGCGAACGTAGGATTGGGGCATCATGGTGATCTGCGCCGTGGTCAGAGGAACCGATGCCCGCTTGAGCGTCTCCACGATCGTGTCGAAATCTTCCACCGAAGTGATGATCTCATAGTTCCCTTCGTCATCCGTTCGCACGTCTTCAGCGCCGGCGTCCAGCGCGAGCGTGAAGATCTCATCCTCCGAGAGGGAACCCCGAGGGACGAGAATATAGCCTTTCTTGTGAAACATCCAGGAGACGCAACCGCTTTCGCCGAGATTCCCCCCGTGCCGGGAGAAGATGTGGCGCAGTTCCGAAACGGTGCGATTGCGGTTGCTCGTGAGCGTTTCGACCAGGACGGCGACGCCTCCCGGGCCATATCCTTCGTAGATGACCTCCTCGTACTGCTCCCCGGCGATCTTGCCCGTGCCACGATCTATGGCGCGCTGGATCGTGTCCTGTGGCATGTTATTGGCTTTGGCCTCGGAGATCGCTTTCCGCAGCCGGGGGTTCGCTTCGGGATCGCCGCCGCCCATCCGAGCCGCTACGCTGATTTCCCGAATCAATTTGCTGAAAAGCTTGCCCCGCTTTGCATCAGCCGCCAACTTCTTGTGCTTGATCTGATGCCATTTTGAATGTCCCGACATTGTGCATCCACCCTTCGATGAAATATAAACAGGCCGATTTTCGGCATTGTTCCTGCGACCGCCTTAATGCTACCACGTCGCCTGCGTCGGAGGCAATTTGATTTCGCCTGAGCTTGTGGTCCACCTTCGGAGGGAAGGCAATTCCTCCCTTCGCCTCGCCCTCTTATCCGGATGGCCGCGCGGGTGCCGAATGACGTAAAATAGCCGGGCATGCAGCGATGTCATCAACGGGAATCGGACGGAACAACCGATCGGCGTGAGCGGTCCCTGCCGGGCGCACGCGGGCGTGCCGCTCGGCCCGTTGTTCACGCCGTCGTCTGAGACGACAGCGCCATGCCCAGGGCCAAGACTCATGATGCGATCACACTGATCCTGGCGCCCCCGACCTTTCTCGGCGTCTATGCTGTGACCGGGAGCAGGGACCTGGCCCTGCTGACCACACTGGCCATGCTTTTTTCCGGCTTCATGTTCGGGCCCGATCTGGACATTGACAGCAAACAGTATGCCCGTTGGGGACCGTTTGGATTCCTCTGGTGGCCGTACCGGGTGATCTTTCGCCATCGCTCCCGACTCTCGCATGGCATTTTGCTCGGTACGGCGATCCGCGTGATCTACTTTATTGCTGTACTTATTGCCCTGCTTGGTGTGGGGATGTGGATCGTCCATCTCCTCCGGTGGCCGACTCTGCCGGAGGTGAGCTTTCAACAGGTTCTCCGGGAACTGTGGCAGATCGTCCGCACGGTGGAGCGTCGGTATCTCGTCGCCGCCTTTCTCGGTTTGTGGTGGGGAGCCGTGAGCCATACGTTGACGGATTGGCTGTGGGGGATCTGGACGAACACGAAACGAATTTTCTGATCCCCATTCCCGATGGTCCCCGCGACCTCCTCGCATCGCTTTCGCCTACTGGGCCGGCGCTGCGCAGATGGCCAATCTCGCTTCGCCGCCGGTGAGCGAGCTGAGGAAAAAGACCGTCTGGGAGGCGGTGAGGGCCGGAAGGGCGACCACGAAGGGAGATAGGATCTCTCCCGTAGGGAGCGTGATTTCGGGCGCGACGATCTGTCGGGTCGTCCTCGTGCGGCTGTCAAAGAGATAGAGTCCCGGCCGCTCCAGCGTCCCGCTGAAGAAAGCAACATCACCATTGGCATTAACGATGTGGCCGAGAGGCACAATCGTGAGCGTCTCGCCGCCCGCCGTGTCGCCACTGGCGACGAGTTTTTCCAGAGTTCCGCCAGGGCGAAGAGCGAAAATCCCCGCGTCCGGGCTGCCGTTAGGCGATGGGAGAATTCCGATGAAACTTACCACCCCATCGGCACTGATGCGGGGCGAAAAGAAGACGGATGGCAGCAGTTGACCCGCAGGAGTGGTTGCGAATTTGGTGCCGAGCGGAGAATCGTCTCCGCTCTCGACGATCTTTCTCACCGGCTCGCGGGCTCCGCCGGATC
>DATLZR010000050.1 GCA_035573895.1 Blastocatellia bacterium
CCAGCGGGATGCGCCACTCAAAGTTATAGAGAAGCTGCGTGTCGCCGCCGACGGGGATCAGCGTCTTCGTCAGGAGTTCGTCGGTGAAGACGAAGTTATCGAGAACGCTCTTGCGGATGAACGGGCGGGTCGTCGGCGGAGCCGCATCGTCGAGGACGGGGAGGACATTTGTCGTCTTGAGCGGATCGGGCTCGCTGGCCGCGACTGCAACGACATTCTTCGAGGTGAATCGTTGCTCGACCTCGAAAACAGGCGAGATGCCCCGGAAGTCGTAGCCGCGAATGTCATACTCGCCGCCGAGGAAGAAACGATTGAAGATGGGGATGCCGCCGACAAATGCCAGCGAGTTCGAGTTAAAGGGCTGGCCGTAAGTGCTCACATGACCGAAGCTCGCCCGCATGCCGATGACCGTTTGTTTGCCAAAGAACGTGATGGGAGCGGGACGGAAGAAGCGATACTCGATGGCCGGCTGAATCAGCTTCACATTGCCGCCGAGAAATCCTCCGCTGATTCCCAGCGAGAGCGACAGGCTTGATCCCGACGTGGGATCAATCGGGTGGTTGAGCGTGTTGTAGACAAACGAAGGAATGAGCGTGCTCGTGCGAATATCGGGTTGACGGAAGGTGACGGGGATGTCGTTATTGGGATTGTTATCCCGGTTGACCGGGGGGTCCTGAATCGAGTTGCCGCTATACGAATAGGTCAGGCCGACACGGGAGAATTGAGCCAGTCGCCACCATCGCTTGGTGAGAGTCGCCAGGGGCGTACTGGCGAAGATGCTGAAGCCGGCGGACCGATCCTTGAACAGCTCCTCCCCCCGCGCGCTCAGGGGGAAGAACCCGCCGAAAAAGCCGCCGCTGACAACTCCCAGTCCTCCTCCGAAGAAATCGAGGCTGCGGGCGAAAATACTGAAGCCGACCGAGACGTTGCGATCCAGCAGATACGGTTCGGTGAAGGAAAAGAGGAAGTAGCGCTGGCGGTTCCCCTGCGCCAGACTGAAGGTGAGCGATTCGCCGTAACCGAAGAAGTTATTGGTCGAGTATTCGATGCCGATGAAGCTGCCGCCCCATCCGCTCGCGCCGCCGGTGAATTGAATCTGATTGCGCCCCTTCTCTTTGACGTTCAGTTCGATCTCCAGCGTCCCGTCACGATCGTTAGGGCGGAAGGTGGCATTTTCATCCTTGATCTCCTCGAAAAATCCCAACTGGTTCAGCCGGAGCAGACTCTGTTTCCACAGGAACTGGTTGAAGACCTCCCCCTCGTTCACGAGCATTTCGCGGCGGAGGACCTTGTCGCGGGTCAGCGTATTCCCGGTGAAATCGAGGCGGGTGAGGGTGAACTGGCGGCCCTCTTCGATCTCGATGGTGAAGTCGGCGATGCCTTTGCCGGGGTCGTTCGGATCATCCTGAAGTTCATGGCGGGGGGTAGCCACCATCTGGATATAGCCGTTGGCCCCGTAGAGGTCTTTCAACGTCTCGTAGACTCCCTTCTGGATCACGGTGGAGCGGACGATGTCCCCGGTTTTCAATCCGATGACTTTGAGAATCTGCTCATCGGTGAACAGGCTATTGCCCTCGACATTGATCTTCCCGAAGCGGTACTGACGGCCCTCATTGAGGGGGATGACGATTTTCAATCCGCGTCGGGGCTTGCGCAACAGGGGAATGGGGATGCCCCCTCCTTGCTCGATCATCTCCACGCGCGGTTCTCCAATTTGCGCATCGAGATAGCCGTTATCCATGAGGGCGAAGAACCGCATGCGTTCCAGCGCCTTCGACAGCGCCTCCCGGTTGTAGATGTCGCGCGAGGTGAAGCGGGTGATGAAGCTCGCCTCGCGGACGAATTTCATCTCCTTGCGCAGTTTCTTATCGGAGAAAATCTTGTTTCCCTCGAACTCGATCTTCACCACCCGCACGCGCGGTCCCTCGTTGATGCGGAAGGTGACGGCCACGGCGGCCGTCGAGAGTTCCTCCACCTCAATGTCAATGGTGGAGTCGGGATGACCCTTTTCTTCAAGGAACTCTCGAAGGACGCGGCGGGCCACTTGCCCTTTGGCCGGATCCCACATGGCCTCTTTGCTCACGCCCACGCGCTTTTCGCGGAACCGCTGGAGCACATCGCTCTCCTGCGCCGACTTCAGGCCGACGAATTTGAGGTCCCGGATGATGGGATTTTCTTCCACCTCGAAGGTGACGATCTTGCCGCCTTCGGGCCCGTCCTGCGCCCAGACGCGGATCATGCGAAAGAGATTTTGGGCCCAGAGCGCTTGCAGATCGCGCTCGATCTGAGCGGGATTGAAGGGATCGCCCTTGCGCGTCTGGATATAGTAGCGAATCGAATCCGGGCTCAATCGCCGATTCCCGCGAATGACGACGTCCTCGACCAGGACCTGCGTCTGGACCTGAGCGGCTGCGCCGGGAACGGCCATCATGAACACTACTCCTGTGACGAGAGCGCCAAGGAGATGCTTCATGATCATAACCCTCACCCCATTGGAGTGGAGTCGCCCGAGTCGGCGGCGGAGTGCAGGGCCACTGTCCTGCGCCCTACCGTCAGCGCGTGAGCACGGCATCATCAGGGTTTTCGACCTCAGCCAGGCGAAACTGGAGGGATTCTCCGCCCTCCAGGTAGACTTCCACGATGGATCCCTCCACGAACCGTTTCTGGATGATGGCCTCCGAGAGGGGGTCCTCGATATATTTCTGCAGGGCGCGTCGCAACGGTCGCGCTCCGTAGGTTCGATCCGAACAGGTCTTCTGCACGATCCAGGCCTTGGCTTCGTCCGTGAGCCGCACCTCGATCCCGACATGCGCCATCGTCCGGTTCATCTGCGATACCATCAGGTCCACGATCTTCAACAAATCCTCGTCGCCCAGAGGTCGGAAGATGATGATCTCATCGAGCCGGTTGAGAAATTCCGGATTGAACGTTTGATGAACGGCGTGCATGACCTCCTCTTCGATCTTCTGCAGGGACTGTTCCGGGGAGGCCTGGAATCCCACGTGGCCGCGCTTCTGGATGAAGCGGGCTCCGATGTTCGAGGTCATGATGAAGATGGCATTGCGACAATCCACCGTGTTGCCCAGGCTGTCGGTGAGACGACCATCCTCGAATACCTGCAAGAGGATGTTGAAGATGTCGGGATGCGCCTTCTCGATTTCATCGAGCAGAACGACCGAGTAGGGATTTCGCTTGATCTTCTCGGTCAGTTGACCGCCCTCCTCGTGTCCGACATATCCCGGTGGCGAGCCGATGAGTTTGGCGACCGAGTGTTTCTCCATGAACTCGGACATATCGAAGCGAATCATCGCCCGTTCGCTGCCGAAGAGGAATTCGGCCAGACTGCGGGCGACTTCCGTTTTGCCGACGCCGGTGGGGCCGAGGAAGAGGAAACTGCCGACGGGCCGATTGGGATTCTTCAATCCCGCCCGCGACCGTCGAATCGCCCGCGCCAGCGCCGAGATGGCTTCATCCTGGCTCACCACGCGCTTGTGCAGCTCCTGCTCGATGCGGAGGAGTTTCTGTTGCTCTTCTTCCTTGATCGCTGTGACCGGGATCCCCGTCCAGCGCGAGATCACTTCCTCGATATCTTCCTTGGTCACTTCGAGGATGCAGTCGCTCTCGAAGTCCGATTCCGGCTCATCGGTGTAGAAGCGGTAGCGCGGACGGAAGAGCAGATGCCCGATGTCGGTGGGCATGCTGCGCCGTCGCCGGTCGGCTTGCATGGCCGCGTGGCGGAGCTTGACGCGAGCCCCGGCCTCGTCAATCAGGTCAATGCCTTTGTCGGGGAGAAAGCGGTCGGGAATATAGCGGTTGGAGTAGTAAACGGCGGCGCGAATGGCCTCGTCGGTGTACCGGACGTGATGATACGCCTCGTACCGCTCCTTGATCCCCATGAGGATGGCGATGGTTTCTTCTTCCGAGGGGGGCGGGACTTTGACGGCCTGGAAGCGACGTTCGAGCGAACGGTCCTTCTCGATCGTCTTGCGATATTCGGAGGGAACGGTCGCGCCGATGCATTGAATCTCGCCTCGTGACAGAGCCGGTTTGAGGATATTGGCGGCATCGAGCGAGCCCTCGGCGCTGCCGGCGCCGACGAGCGTATGCAGCTCATCAATGAAGACGATGTATTGCGTGTTCTCGATCAACTCGCGCATGATCGCTTTGAGGCGCTCCTCAAACTGGCCGCGATATTTCGTGCCCGCGACAATGAGGCTCAGATCGAGGGCCACGATCCGTTTGTTCCGCAGGAAGGGGGGCACATCTCCGGCGACGATGCGCTGCGCCAGCCCTTCCACAATCGCCGTCTTGCCCACGCCCGGCTCGCCGATCAAGCAGGGATTGTTCTTGGTCCGGCGACAGAGAATCTGGATCACCCGTTCGAGTTCGGCCTCTCGCCCGATGAGTGGATCGAGCTTACCGGCCAGCGCCATCTCCGTCAGATCCCGACTGAATTCGGCAATGTGGGGCGTCTCCTTCTTGGCCTGCTGAATGCGCTCGGCCGTGCTCGATCGAATCAGTTCATCGCGGACGTGATGGAGCCGTAGCCCGCGCTCGGCCAGCAGTTCCGCCGCCAGGGAATTTTCCTCCCGGAGCAATCCCAGCAGCAGGTGCTCCGTGCCGATGTGACGATGACCGAGGCGCTCGGATTCTTCGGCGGCATAATTCAAAATCCGCCGAGCTTCCTGACTGAGCGGAAGCTCCACCGAGGTGGAGACCTTGTCCCGGATGACGGCGCGACTTTCGATCTCCCGCCGGATAGCCTCAATGGCCGTCAACGAGCGCAGGAAGCGACTGGCCAACCCTTTGTCTTCGCGGAGCAGCCCCAGCAGAATGTGTTCCGCTTCAATCGCGCTGGCCCCCAACTGGCTGGCTTCATAGCGGGCAAAGAAGATGACGCGACGTGCCTTTTCCGTGTAGCGTTCAAACATGGCTTTTGCCGTCTCCCCTTCACTCCCTCCTGATCTGTCCGTCGCTTAAGTGTAGCACGCGATCACACCCCGACGCCAAACGTTCATTGTGGGTGACGATCACCGAGGTCAATCCCCGCTGCCGATGCAACTGCTTGAGGACGAGAAAGACGCTTTCACCAGTTCGGCTGTCGAGGTTCCCTGTGGGCTCATCGGCCAGAAGCAGGCGCGGCTGATGCACCAGGGCGCGGGCCAGAGCCACCCGTTGCTGCTCGCCCCCGGAGAGCTGCGCCGGTCGGTGAGCCGCTCGCTCCCCAAGTCCCACGCTCTCCAGCATCGCCCGTGCTCTCACCGCCGCCTCGCTTCGCGTCATGCCGCCGATCAGTAGCGGCATCATCACGTTCTCCAACGCCGTGAATTCCGGCAACAGCGCCGCAAATTGAAAGACAAATCCAACCGTCTGATTGCGATACCGGGCTAAGTCTATATCACCCTGGGAAAAGATGTCAAACTCATCGAAAAAGACCGTCCCCGACGTGGGACGATCCAGTCCCCCCAGCAGATGGAGCAAGGTTGATTTGCCCGCGCCAGAAGCTCCGACAATCGCCACGATCTCCCCGGCGGCAATCGTCAATTCCAGATCGCGCAACACATGCACGGGTGCAGGACCGCTCGTGTAAATCTTGTTGAGCCGTTCGGCACGAAGGAGGATCCGAGATCGCTCGGCCGGTGGACGGCTCATCTCCATGGGTCCCCGTGCCAGCTCACTCATACCTCAACCCCTCGACCGGATTGAGCCGCGCCGCCGATCGCGCCGGATAAATCGTGGCCACCAGACTGATCCCGATGGCAATGATCGAGACGAGCACGGCATCGCTCAACCGCAGCTTGAACGGCGCGTAGGAGATGGAAAAGATCGTCTCCGGCAAACGAATCACGTGATAGCGATCGGCCAGGGAACTGGCCGCCACCCCCAGCACCAGCCCCAGAGCCGTCCCGATCACGCCCAGCAATACTCCCTGTAGCATGAAAATCCGTTGAATGGTCACCGGTCGTGCCCCCATCGCCATGAGGATGGAAATATCCTTGGTCTTCTCCACCACCATCATCACCAGGGTCGTGATGATGTTCAGAGCCGCAATCAACACCATGAGCGTCAGGATGACCACCACCACCAGCCGCTGAATCTGCAACGCGGCGAAAACGGGTTGATTCAATTCCTGCCAATCCGTCGTGGTGTAATCGGCGCCGACGGCATCGAGGACTCGTCGGGCGATCTCTTTCACGGCATAGATGTCTTCGACCTTCATCTGGATGACGGTGACCGGATGCTCGATTCCGATCACTTCCCGGAGCGTGTCGAAGGAGACATATCCCCACGACGAATCGTATTCGTACAGGCCGGAGTGAAACAGTCCGACGATCCGCAACCGTCCCATCCGGGGCGACAGTCCCAGCGGCGTCAATCGTCCTTCGGGAGAGATGACCGTCAGGATGTCCCCCACTTTCACGCCCAGTTCCTTGGCCACCGTTTTGCCCAGGATGATGCCGGGCACCTGCCCGTCTGAGGCGCTCACGTCTTCCACGCGTCCCTCGACGAGCGTATGCCAGACCTCGTTGGCTTCTCGAGGGGCTGTCACATCCACTCCTTTGAGGATCAACCCCATCGCGCTCCCGTATCCGGAGATGAAAACGTTGTGATAGCTCGTCGGGGCCGCCGCCCGTACACCGGGGACGCGACGAACTTTCTCGATGAGCTGAGGGTAATTCTCCATCCCCTGCCCATCCTTGCGCAGGAGATTGAGGTGGGCGGTCCCGGCCAGCAGCTTGCTTTGAATATCCTGATCGAATCCGTTGACCAGGGCCAGAGCAATGATCAGCACAGCTACCCCCGCCGCGATCCCGATGATGGCAATGAGGCTGATCACCGCAATTACCGCCTGCTTGCGCCGGGCCGTGAGATAGCGCAGGGCAATCATCATCTCCAGGGGACTCGGGCGCAAAAGGTCTCGCCACGACGTGCCTGTCTGCGTTCGTTCTGTCATCTTCGCTCGCCCGGCACTAGTATACGATAGAACAAACCCGACCGTCAGCGAAGGCACAGACGCACACCGATACTCGGCATCTTGCACCGTCCCAGTGGCCTGGACCACACCGCCCCCATCAGCGCTGTCTTGGCCGCTTACAGGACCGGGAATTGCCGCTTCAAATCACTCGATACAGCCCTGTCCGGGGCAGTGCACCACATCCAATAGGGCTCCATCCAGGTGGAAGGCGTAGGGAATCAACCGCGTGACGTGGTCAGGCGGCGTTGGAGAGTGGAGGTCACGGGCTTTGACGGGGAATTGAAACCAGGAGTGTATTTTTCTCCCGGGCAGGACCACTACTATGGTGGAGACAAAGGAGCGAAGAGGTATGAGGCCGAGTGGCTGCCACTTGGGCCATCGCACAAAGAGGCGATCCATCGGTCGCCCGTATGTGGAGGATAAGGTGAGAATGAAGTACCGGATGTTTCTCGTTATTTTTGTCTTCACCCTTCTTACACCGATGACGCAGGCTCAAAGGGGTAGACCCAGTAGACCCATTCGCGGAGCTGATTTTGAAGCGGCCCTGGTTCGCTGCTCCGAGGTCACCGTGCCGACGACCCTGAGTAACTGCGGCAGCGATCCGCTCAACTGGGGAACGGCTTCGATCAACAGGCAGGGGAAAGTTCAGATCAAGATTTTCGGGGCGCAACCCAACGTCATCTATACAGCCGTTTATCGCTCTCTCGATGGTTCGACCGAACGAACGCTGAGAGAGATCCGCACCAACGCGACCGGAAACGCCAATGCGGAACTGACCGGCTTTTTCCGCTTCAACGACGTGGGTGCGGGCACCGTTGTTCTCGAACGAGAGAACCTCGATCAGTTCCTGACCGGCTTCATCATCGAGGTCCTCGAACCGGACGAAATCACTCAACCGAACCTCGAAGCCGGACTCGTCCGTTGCTCGGAGGTCAACCAACCCACAACGCTCTCCAGCTGTGGAACGGATCGGCTGCTCGAAGGTCGCGCCGAAATCGAGCAGGACGTGGGTGTTTCGGAGATCGAAGTGAGGGTGGCCGGTGCTGAACCCAACACGACCTACGATGTCATCCTCCGATCTCCCGATGCAATGACAAATGTCCCCATCGGGACGCTGACGACCGATGGTCGAGGCCTGGGCAAACTGGAAGTCGAGAACTTCTTCGCACCAGGTACGGTGGGTTCCGGCAATATCGTCCTTCAGCGCAACGGGCTCGACCAGTTCATCACCGGTTTCAAAGTCTCCCAGCAAACACGAGGAAGGAGATAGAATGTCGCGTTCGATCCGCCAACCGGTGGTTTTCGCGGAGTCGCCTGTAGGGAGGCGGATCGGCTCTCTTCCGTTTCCCACGACGGCGTATCCTCACCCCTCCGAACCCCATCCCCCCATCAGCCGGGAAAAACCTCCTGCACCGGAGGTGAGGATACGCCGCTATTGCTCCCGGCGAAAATTGCCATATCTGGGCCTGACTGAATTTATTCCGTTGGTTACTCCGAGGCGACGCCACAAGCACGGAAACACCGTTTCCCTTTCATACACTCGGGCTTAGGGGGGTGAAAATATCTCACCCGTTCACATTTGTGTAGACGGGATAATCCCATCGTCCCGCCAGGGACGAGTGACAACAGCCCATCCGTTGACCGGTGGAATCGGTGGAAAGGAATTCGTCAGCCTGTCCCGGCAGGGACGGGTCGAACATCGGCCTTCAACGCGACAACCGAGACGTCGGCACGGCCAACCTTCGACCCTCCCTGCCGGAACCTGCCCTCAGCCTGGCACTCCTCTCCCCCCGTGCCGGGGAACGTCTATCCTTCCTCACGGGGGGTAATGGCGATCCGCCTGTCCTAGAAACACCCGTGCGCGGTGTTGGCCAGGTTGCCGTCTCGAATCGTGAAGATGCGGCGTACCGAAGGCACGGTCAGGGTTGCTACACCTCTTCTCACCCCCCGGAACGTGGAGACCGTCCCTACCAGCCGGTTCCCCCCGATGTTCCGGATCAGCTCAGTGGTTCCTCGCGCCGTCACCTGCGCCCGTCCGAGCAGAATGCCGCTCGTGACGGTATCGAAGGCATAGGTCTGAGTGTCGCGCTCCACCTCCAGGCATCGCGCCGAGCCGTCATCATCGAGCGTGACAAGCCGCGCTTCATACGCTCCCACATCGCAGGGTGCTTCGAGCGTCCGCACGTTGGTCACCCCTCGCTGATCCGTCGTCACATTGTTACCCATCAGGTCGGTGCATGTCGTCACCGCATCAATCGCCGCACTGCCAGCCTGGAGCGCATGCGTCTGGGTCGGCCCGCCGTTATTGGCCAGCGGACCGAGATTCAGCCCTCCGGCCCCGGTCGAAGCCACTTGAGTGAAATCAGGATCGAGCGTTGCACAGCTCCCATCGGTGTCGAGGTTTTCTCCGTCAGCGCTGAAGTCGCCCGCGCCCGTGTCGAAGCAATTCGCCCCGCCGCCTCCGGCGCTGTTGTTGCCCACGATCGAGTTCTTGATGGTGAAGCTGGGATCGGTGCCGCCGTTGAATATCCCTCCCCCCTGGCCCGAGGTGCCGGCGTTATTGTTGGCGATGGTCACGAAACTGGCATCCACCGTCGCCCCGTTCCAGATGCCTCCACCATCGTCACCGGAGGAACCGCCGGTCTCGTTGCCCGAGATCGTGCTGTTTATGATCGTCAGCACCACATCCTCGGCGCCGAAGTTCCGGATGCCACCGCCCACGTCGTCCGCGCGATTGCCCGAGATCGTGCTGCCTTCGATCGTCATCGTGGCGCCCGATCCCCCGTTTCGGATGCCGCCACCGTTATTGGCGCTATTGCCCGAGATCGTGCTGTCGGTGATCTCCACCTCGCCGAAGTCGTTGTAGATGCCGCCGCCAGCCTGGTCCGCGTGATTGCCCGAGATCGTGCTGTTGGTGATGTCCATCACGCCGTCGTTCCAGATCCCACCGCCGTCGCCGTTCGCGCTGTTGTCCGAGATCGTGCTGTTGGTGAGCGTCACCGTGCCGAAGTTGCGGATGCCGCCGCCGTCGTCGTCCGCGCTATTGTCCGAGATCGTGCTGTTGGTGACGTCCACCGTGCCGAAGTTGTCGATGCCGCCGCCGTCGTCGTCCGCGGTATTGTCCGAGATCGTGCTGTTGGTGATCGTTATCTCGTCATCGTTGAAGATGCCACCACCATCCTCGTCCGCGGTATTGTTCGAGATCGTGCTGTTGGTGATCGTCACCGTGCCACCGTCGTCATCAATGCCACCGCCAACGCCGTCCGTGATATTGTTCGAGATCGTGCTACTCTGGATCGTCAGCGTGCCGTCGTTGAGGATGCCGCCGCCGTCCGCGTCATCGGCGCAGCCGTTTGTGACCGTCACGTTTTGCAGCGTGAGATCGCCTCCCGTCAGGACCTCGAAGATGCGGAATTCGCCCACCGCGTCCGTGCCATTGAGACTGCACGCAAGGGTCGGATCGCGCCGGATCGTCGCCCCACTACCCTGAATGGTGAGCGTCCCGGCAGACATCGCATTCTCAATATCAAGGTCATCTTCGGCTGCCGCGTCTTCGTCTCCCGGCGTACCCGAATCCTCAAGGCTCAGTGTGTAGGTCTGCCCCAATTGGAGAATGATCGTATCGTTAGCCACGCTGCCTGTGCCGCAGTCATTGCTCGCAGCGTCGTTTGCAGCCCTGATGGCTTCGCGCAATGTGCACAAACCATCACTAATCAGATTGTCTGCTGTCGAGGTGACGGTGAAAGTGGCGGCCATCACCGGGGGGACGGGCCAGGGCAAAGGGGCCAGCGTCATCGCCCAGGCCAGAAGCATCACCCCCAGGGCCCGACGCCCTCGCCTCCTTAGCCGCGCAAGCTCTGACCGAGCAGTCTTCAAAGAGTGACTTTGTCTTGTGTCTGTTCTTTTCATAGTCTCCTCCTGATAAAGGCCACGGATTTCACAGAGTCACGCCGATAGGTCTTCCTGGGTGAGAATCGGTGTGATCTGTGGGTTGGTTTTCATCGTCTGAAGCACCAGCTCCATGAAGGATCCCTCCAACAATCCCCGCGAGCGCACGCCCCGGGCGGGCCCTGTCAGCACCATGTCCACTGCAAGCGGGCGCTCACGGGGTTTTCATCGTTTCCCGTACCATCAACAATTCTTCCCGCTTGGCTGGCTTGTGCTCCTCTGCGGAGCGTCACGTTGGCTTAAGGGAATCGGTCAGAGCCTCAGCCCTGAGGAGCGTTTTCTTTCCCGCCGGGCTCCGATCGGCTCAGGGAAGCCGGGGAAAGCCTTCCCTTACCCCCCGAAGCTATTCGATGACAGCGGGACTTTAGCACGGTTCTTTTTTGGCTGTCAAGCGAAAAGTCTGCCGTCTTTCAAAGCCCTCTCAGGGAGCGCCATGTTTCCTCGTCCTGTCGGGGGACTCAAATTTCCCGGTCCGCCGGGGGATGGCATGTTCGTTGAGGGTCAGGGGTACGTTGCCGGGAGCCTGCCTCCAATGCACGCGAAATAAAACGACGCGCCTTGAAGAGGCGCAAGACCGATGGGTTCATCCCATTCGATCCCTCGCCGCAATCGTTCGGGGGCCGGGAGCGCTCGCGTGCGGCGGTCTCGCGCGTCTTCAACGCGCGGTGGATTTAATTCGTGTCCCGTTTCCCAGACGTTTCACGTCTGGCTACCTTCTCGTGGGCCGCTTGCGCGGCCCATTGCCCCTTGAACAATTGCACCTGGCGGCGCGTGTTGCAACGGGCGGTTCGTCTTCTGGGAGCGCCCGCATCGTGCGGGCCCACTGGCGCGTCTTCAACGCGCCGTTCACGTCGCGTTTTCCCGACGTTTCACGTCTGGCTACCTTCGCCGGGACCACTTGCGCGCCCAGCTTCCGGGGAGAAGAGGGTGTCGGGAATCGGCACGTTATAGCGCACCTGGAGAAGTTCAGCCGTGATGATCGGACCCAGAAGGTCGCGGATCTTGATCCGGTGTGGTGTGGCCACGCCGTCAACCAGGCGATACCGATGAAATGACCATATATGACCGGTGGCCCAGTCCGCCATTCGCCGACAGAGGTATGACGAGGGATCAAAATAGTAGTATGTCTCCTCGTCCACGAAATCGAGACACAGACCCCGGTATCCTTTAACGGGTCCCGTGCCCAGGTACCGGAGATCGTACTCATCGGCATGAGCCAGGAAGTTCGCCGGAATGATCTTGACGTCTCGCCGTATTCGCCCGACCTCCTCCGGAGACAGTTCGGCGATGATGTCTTTGTTCTCGTCAGCCGGTCGAACGATGATCCATCCTTGCTGAAGATTAACCACGCGGATGATGAGCATGCCGTCCGGGTACTCCTCCTCGATTCGGATTCGCCCGCCGCGTACCCGATAGGTTCGATTTCTCCACGCGACGAGGGGACCGTTCGGACGTTGTTCGGTATAGGCGTACTCCGCACGGAAGGAACTGATGTTTTGCAACCGCTGGAGGCCGCCATAAGCTTCACGGGCGCGATGCAGAAGGCGATGGAGTGCAGATGATGTGTTCCTGGTCATGAGTCTTCTGTTACCGTGATGGCTGCTTCAGGCCGAGAGAATAAGCGCCCGATGGAGCTGGCTGGAAGTCGTACCGCAAAAGAGCCGGGCTGTAGCTTCAACACGACCGTGGTCGCCACCGACCATTTCAGATGGCCTCCGGTCGGTACCACAATGCGGTTCCCCGGGAGCCATTGAACCCTTATCAATGGCGTGAGCATCTCGCCCGGGCGCCTGGTCAGAGGAGTTCATCCAGCGGGACGTATTCGCGTCCCTGCGACTCAGCCACCGCCGGATGCGTCACATAGCCGCGATAGGTGTTGACGCCCGCCTTCAGGCCGGGGTCAGATTTCAGAGCTGTGATCAGTCCCTGCGAGGCGAGTTTCAGCGCATAGGGCAGCGTCACATTGGTCAGAGCGAACGTGGACGTGCGAGGCACCGCTCCCGGCATGTTGGCCACGCAGTAGTGCAGTACATCATCTACGAAAAAGACGGGGTCGCTGTGAGTGGTGGGATGAGAGGTTTCCACGCATCCTCCCTGGTCCACGGCCACGTCTACAATGACGGCCCCCTTGTGCATGGAGCCCAGCATCTTCCGGGTAATCAGCTTGGGAGCGGCCGCGCCGGGAATCAGCACGGCTCCGATGACCAGGTCGGCATTCTCGATGGCGTTCCAGATGTTGTAGGAATTGGAGACCAGCGTGCGGATGCGGCTGCCGAAAATATCGTCGAGATAGCGCAATCGGTCGAGGTTCTTGTCAATGACGGTGACCTGTGCGCCCATCCCCACGGCCATTTTCACGGCATTGGTTCCCACAACGCCCGCGCCGATGACGACGGTTTTGGCCGGGAGAACGCCCGGCACACCGCCGAGCAAAACGCCGCGCCCGCCATGGATTTTTTGCAGATAAGTCGCGCCGACTTGAATGGACATGCGACCGGCGACTTCGCTCATGGGCGTCAGCAGCGGGAGTGCACCTTCGGCATTGGTTATGGTTTCATAAGCGATCCCCGTCACTTTGCGTTCGAGCATCTGGCGGGTCAACTCCGGAGCTGGCGCCAGATGGAGAAAGGTGAAGATGATCTGACCCGGTCGCATCCGGGGATACTCCGGCTCGATGGGCTCTTTGACTTTGAGGATCATGTCGGCGCGAGCCCAAAGCTCCTCGGGGTCGTCCAGGATCCGGGCCCCGGCGGCCTGATATTCTCGATCGGAAATGCCACTGCCGATTCCGGCTCCCGCCTCGATATAGACGGTGTGGCCTTCGTCGGTCAGGGCTTTGACGCCCGCCGGGACAACTCCCACCCGGTATTCGTCCGGTTTGATCTCCTTGGGAACTCCGATGATCATAACCCCTCCCCCGTCAGCGTCGGTGGGTCTCACGTCTGGACAGTGAGACTCGATACATCCACCGTATCAATTTGGGCCCGTTGGAGTGTTCCACTGTAATCCACGTAGACGGCTTTCCACTCGGTGAAGACATCGAGAGCTTGAACACCGGCCTCGCGATGGCCGTTGCCCGTATCTTTCATCCCGCCAAAGGGCAGGTGCGTCTCGGCTCCAATGGTCGGCGCATTCACATAGAAGATGCCGGTGACCATCTCGCGCATGGCGATGAAGGCTTTGTTGATGTCCCGGGTATAAATGGAGGCGGAGAGGCCGTAGCGAACGCTGTTTCCGATTTCGATGGCCTCTTCGAGCGAGCTGCAGGGAATGACCGAGACGACCGGGCCGAAAATCTCATCCTGGCAAATCACCATGTCAGAGTGACAATCGGCGAAAATCGTGGGCTCGAAGAAGTAGCCGTGCGCGTAGGGACCGCTGGTCAGGCGGCGTCCCCCGCAAACGAGTTTGGCCTTGTCCTGTTTTTGTCCGATGTAGATGTAGTGGAGAATTTTCTCCACCTGGCTGGGATTGATCACAGGTCCCATGTCGGTCGTCTCGTCCAGGCCGTTGCCGACGCGCAAGGCTTTGGCCCGTTCGACGAACTGAGCGAGGAATTTCTTGTAGACCTTCTTATGGACGATGAGGCGGCTGGATGCGGTGCACCGTTGCCCGGTTGTCCCGAATCCGCCCCAGATCGCTCCCGTCACGGCCAGATCGAGGTCGGCATCGTCCATGACGATGATGGCATTTTTGCCTCCCATTTCGAGATGACATCGCTTGAAGGAGATGGCGCAGGTTTCGGCCACCTTCCGTCCCACTTCGGTCGAGCCGGTGAAGGAAACGACTCGCACATCGGGATGCGCGACCAGCGGGGCTCCGGCATCCGGCCCGAATCCCGTCACGAGATTGACGACTCCGGGAGGGACGCCAGCCTCTTCGCAGGCTTTGACCAGGTTATAGGCCGACAGAGGCGTATCCTCGGCCGGCTTGAGCACGACCGTATTGCCGCACAGAATCGCCGGGAGCAATTTCCAGGACGGAATAGCCATGGGGAAATTCCAGGGCGTGATGAGAGCGGCAACACCCAACGGCGCTCGGAGCGACATGGCGAATTTATTGGGCAGTTCCGAGGGGGTCGTTTGCCCGTAGAGCCGACGCCCTTCCCCGGCCATGAAAAAGGCCAGGTCAATGGCTTCCTGGACATCTCCTCGCGTTTCCTTGAGGATCTTGCCCATCTCGCGCGTCATCTGGCGGGCAAATTCCTCTTTCCGCTGGATGAGCAAGTGGCCCAGCCGGTAGAGAATTTCCGCCCGTTTGGGTGCTGGGACGAGACGCCACCGATCATAGGCCTCGCGAGCGGCCGCCACAGCCCGATTGACATCTTCGCTGCCGGACCGGGGAAAGAGTCCGATGACTTCACGGGTATCGGCCGGATTGCGATTCTCAAAATATTCTCCGGTGACCGGGGGGACCCATTCTCCTCCGATGTAGTTGAAGTAGCGAGTCGGAGTCACTGCCCGAAGCGCCGGTGAGGGCTTGGCCGACCGCCCTCGCATCACAGTGGCTTTGGCTCTGGCCATGAGTGCCTCCTTCTGATCAATTTCGCGGCATTTACTTTCCTCCCGTATGCCCCGGTCACTATATTACACCCGGGCGGAGAGAGGCAAGCAGCATCATTTCGGGGTTCCGGAGCCCGGTGGAAACCCGGCCTCTGACGGGCATTCTTCTTGCCCCGCTTCGTTCAATATTTGAGAGGAGCGGCGCGACGTCGGTCCACGATCAGGGCTTTGGCCAGGCGGCTCAACAGCCCCTCTCGCTTGCGCCGCAGCAACTGGCGGCAGGCCGGGAGCTTCTGTCGCATGGCCTCTTCACCCGCACGAATGGCTTCTTCGGCCCGATCCAGTTCGTCCCAGAATATAGAGCCGACGTCGGGCGTCACGATCACATCGGCATACTCCATGAGGTAGTGCTGCGAGGTCTGCGCCATGATGGCCAGCGACTGAAAATAAAGCTGAAACACATTGGTCGGGGGAGTCGTCAAGACGGGATGGGCATTCACGTTGACGGCGATCACCCGATCCGCTCCAAGAGAAATCGCTACCAGCGTTGGCAGGTTCGCCACGATCCCTCCGTCAACGAGCATTCGGCCCGCTTCATCAATGACAGGCGTGAAAAAGCCGGGAATTGCGCAACTGGCTCGAATCGCGCGGGCCAGGTCTCCACTGGTGAAAATCCGCATCTGCCCCGTACAAATATCGGCGGCGACCACGGCCAGAGGGATTCGCAACTCTTCAAAAGTCCTGGCGGGAAAATGCTCACGGATGAAGTCCTCCATGCGAGAGCTATCGCGCCAGCCCATTTTGGAGATCGTCAGCCGACCGAGATCGTTCCACCGAACCCGCTTGGCGACCTCGATCATCTCGTTCAGAGGCACGCCGCTGGCATAGGCTCCGCCAATGAAGGCTCCGACGCTTGTCCCGGCAATGTAATCAATGGGGAAGTGAGCTTCCTCGAGGACCTTGAGCACGCCCAGGTGCGCCATTCCCTTGGCCCCGCCTCCGCCGAGGACGAGTCCGATCTTCGGTCGCTCTTTTTCCCTGGCCATCGGTGCTGGGAATAATTGTATCGGGCATTCCATTCTCAAACAAAGGAAGAGAATCTCCCCTGCTCCCGGAGCGCTCAAAAAGGCGCGAGGGACCAAGTTCCCTGACCCCACAAGGCAGCCCGGACTCAACGCCAGGCCGTTAGGATCGTCTGCCGAACATATCCATTCCCGACGGCGCGGCAGGGAAATTCCGCATCGGCAGCCCAGTTAGACCAGGAAAACATGATCCCTCGATGGGACGTGGGATCTTACCGCTCCGACAAACTTCTCCATTGAAGAATGCCGACGGTCCAGACGGTCTGGAGATCGTCTCTGGATAGCTGATCTACAGTTTGACCACGTTTTCCGCTTGCGGCCCTTTGGGTCCTTCAACTAAGTCGAATTCGACAATCTGTCCTTCCTGAAGCGACTTGTACCCCTCCTCACGAATTGCCGAGTAGTGAACAAAGACATCGGGGCGACCATCCGGCTGCTCGATGAACCCGTACCCCTTTTGGTTGTTAAACCATTTAACTCTCCCTCTCACTCTGGGCATGTTCAAAAAACCTCCTCACCAGAAAAATTCACGGGGGCGACCCAGCCCCAGCAACACCACCGAAACAGGAAAAGCCGCAGGCGCCTGCGGGACAACATCGCTACCTTGCGGCCCATCCCCGAAAGGAACCACTCCTTGCCTGCACATCATACGACCACAAACGCCGCTGGATACTATAGGAAGATCATCCTAAAGTCAAGGAAATTTTTCGGAGATCATCAGCCTCTCAGGCGCGAGCTGTCGGCGGGTGAGTTGTATCCACCACTCAAGCGGTTCAGCGCGGCCCTGGAAATTCCGCCGCCGACTGCCGGCGACCCGAACAGCCCTCCGGAAGCCGGCTCGCCTGATAGAGGAGCGAAGAGGTACAATACCGCATCTGAGAACAAACAGGAGGGACCCAGTAATGCGGATCGTGACGGTTGCCGTGGTTCTCGTTGTCTTGCTGATGATGGTTCCCTCGCCTGAAGCTGGCGGAAAGAATCAGGGGCTGGCGCCGGGAATCATCGCATACATCCATGAGGATACGGGACTGGCGGATCCAACGCGCTGGATCACCAATATTCGGCTCATGGATGCGCAAAATCCGGCGCGGCAGGTGACGCTCACAGCGTTCGACCAACCCGGAACATTGCTCGGCAAACCCGTTTGGTCGAAGGACTACACCCGGCTGGCCTTCTCGGGAAATTTCAACGCCCTGTTTAGCCTGGAATCGCACAGCATTTTCACCCTTGGTCTTGAGGGAATGAATCTCCGGCAGATGACGGGCTTTGGCGTGCTCGGTCAGCTTCCGGGGCCAACCGGGACGATCATGGGCCGCGTCGTCGCGCAATCCAATGACGGCGCGCAAGGAA
This sequence comes from Blastocatellia bacterium, assembly GCA_035573895.1. Taxonomy (NCBI): domain Bacteria; kingdom Pseudomonadati; phylum Acidobacteriota; class Blastocatellia; species Blastocatellia bacterium. The sequence continues at coordinate 17,859 of DATLZR010000050.1, forward strand.
CATTCCCCACCTGTGTCGTCACTGCTCAGGGATCGCCCGACAGTGCGACCTGCCGCAATGATGGCACCTTTGTGTTGACCAATGTTGCTGCCGGTGCAACCTGGGTTCGGGCTCAGGCATCGGTGACCTATCCGCCGCCGCGCGGTTCGGCGCTGTCGGTTGGATTTGCTCCCATCACGGTTCAGGCGGGTCAGGTGACCAATGTGGGCACCATCACCATAAAGCCGCAAATCTCCAAATCCGTCGAACCTTCATGGTCCCGCGATGGCGCTCAGCTTGTGGTCACCAACGAGATTTCCACGACATCCCTGGTGCAAGAACCCGATCCGACGGGGCCGCCGGGATCAACACGCACCGCCTGGAAACCTCAAATCACGGGAACGCTCAGTATCTGGCGATCGGATGGCAGTTTCGTCCGAACTCTCACGGTGCCGAATCGGCCGGATTTCCGATTGGTTGGCGCGGACTGGTCTCCGGTTCAAGACCTCATCGCCTGTGCCGCCAACGGTTCGTTTGCCGGAGAATCCTTCGTTGCGCTGGTGACTCCTGACGGTGCCACCATCCGGGCGATCTATCAGGTACCGACGAATATTTTCGGACCTCTTCATCTCGTACTGCAAACGCGCTGGAGTCCGGATGGGCGCCGCCTTGCTTTCGTGCAGATGGCCGTTTCGGGTGATCTGTCGGCAGGCTGGGCGGATCTTTTTGTCATCAACGCCGATGGAACGGGCCTGCGCCAGTTGACCTCCGCTGCTCCAACTCAGTTTGTCCTCAACCCGACGTGGTCGCCCGACGGTCAGATGCTGGCCTTTGACGTCGCCGTCAGCCGCGACCTTCTGCTCACGCTCGAGCGCGGCGATCTTTACGCCATTAACGCAAGCGGGACAGGCCTGATGCGATTGACAACTGACGGGCGGAGCTTTCATCCGGCATGGGGACGGGGCGCGTTGCGTTAAGGTGCACGCCGGAAAGAGTTCTCAGAAGCCCCTTCCGCTCGACCCGGGGATGACCTCGTCGGCGAGGACGTTGCGGAGGAAGATTTATGACCTGTCGGCGATGCCGAATCAAGATGGTCGAACAAAAACGCAGCTTTCACAAGCAGCGAAAGTGGGTCTGTCCTCGTTGCGGTCGCGCACGGATGCAGCGTCAGAAGCCCAGAGTCAAACACCGGTGACATCGCCATAATGGGGCGAATGACGTGCCGGACAGGAATTGGGAGTATGAGGCCCCTCAGGTCGCATCCTGGCCAAAGCAACCGGCGCTATTTCTCGAAGGAGGTTCGAAGCCCTGAAGGGGCAAGATGTAAGCTCTCCCCGGCGCGACGCGGGCTATTGTAGGCCACCCCCCTGAGATTGTGGCTCCATCTTTTCCGGCACGTTCTTCGGGGCAATCATGTCGGCGACAATGCGGTAAGCCGCTTCGAGGGCTTCGGGGAGTTTCTCGGGAGCCCGCCCACCGGCCTCGGCCAATTCCGCTCGACCGCCGCCGCGTCCGCCGACAATCGCCGCCAGCTCTTTGATGATTTTGCCCGCGTGCAGGTGAGATGTCAGATCGCGCGAGACGCGGACGACGAGGGCGGCTTTGCCGTCCTGAATTTGACCGAGCACGACGACTCCCGACGATAGCTTGTTGAGCAATCGGTCGGCCAGCTCGCGCAGAGCGGCAGCATCAAGGTTTTCGACTTTCTCAGCCAGCACCTTGACGCCGTTTACTTCGCGCACGCGCTCCAAGGCATCGGCAACAGCCTGACCGGCCAGTTTCAGCCGCAATGTATCCACTTCTCGTCTGAGCCGGGCCAACTCCGCTTGCCACCGTTCGATCTGCGCCGGCAGTTCCTCGGGCGACGTCTTCAGCATCTCGGTCAGCCGCGCGATTTTTTCCTCGACCGAC
>DATLZR010000051.1 GCA_035573895.1 Blastocatellia bacterium
CCTCGCTGAGTAACTCGCCCACAGAGACTCCCAGGCGAGCTGCCAGATCGGTCCATTTCCCACCCGCCAGCTCATGAAGATGATCACGGACCAATCGGGTAGCGAGACGGTTCTCCCATCCTCGGGCGCGAAGTTGCAGCAACAAACATTCTCTGAGGTCTCGCGCCCCAATGCCTGGCGGATCGAAACTTTGAACAATTTCCAGTGCGCGCTCGACGACCTCTGCGGGCCATTCTCCCAGCGCCCGGATCTCTTCCAGCGTCGCTTCCAGGTATCCGTCACTATTGATGCAACCAATGATAGCTTCGGCCGCTCGACGGACATCCTCGCTTTCCGGGGAGGCCAGCGCCAACTGTTGCATCAGATCGTCATAGAGCGTCCGCCGCTGCGGCGTCAGCCGTTCCAGAAGCGATTCCTCCTCCGCCTCCGGCGGTTCCGACCATTCGGTGCGGGGAGCGGGATCGAGATACTCCTGGAAATATGAGTCGAGGTCAACCTGCTCAAAGGGATCGGTGGATTCGGGTTTCCTCGGTTCGACTTCTCCCTCAGGAGGACCTTCCCCCGGAGTGAGGCCGACGTATTCGTCCTTCTCGGTACTTCTCAAAGCGGGCTCCGCCGTGGGGATGACTTCGGGGACCTCCTCCAGCACCGGATTCTCCTGAAGCTCCTGGGCGAGAAGCTCACGCAGCTCCAGCTTCGTCATGGCCAGCATATCTATTCGCTGCCGCAGGTGCGGCGTGAGGATCAGCCGATGGGCCAGTCCGGGATGAATCCGTGGTGCCGGCATAGCTCACATCGTCACAATCGAAAAGTCTCGCCGAGATAGACGCGACGCACCTCCGCGTCTTCCAGCAGTTCCGCCGGTGTCCCGCAACGGAAGACCTTTCCCTCGCTCAGGATGTAGGCGCGATCGGTGATGGCCAGCGTCTCTCTGACATTATGATCGGTGATGAGGACACCAATCCCTCGATCCTTGAGGCGCCGAATGACCTCCTGAATGTCCACCACTGCCAGAGGATCAATACCGGCCAGAGGCTCATCCAGCAACATAAAGCGCGGCTCGGTCACGAGCGAGCGAGCGATTTCCGTGCGGCGGCGCTCACCCCCGGAGAGCGCATATCCCTTCACATGACGCACGCCCATGAGCCCGAAATCCTCCAGCAGGCGGGTGAGTCGCTCTCGCCGCTCAGCATTCGAGAGCTTGAGCGTTTGAAGAATGGCGAGAAGATTTTCCTCCACCGTCAACTTGCGAAAGATCGAGGGCTCCTGAGGAAGATAGCCGATCCCCCGACGCGCGCGCAGGTACATCGGGAGTTCCGTTATGTCATCATCGCCGAGAAAAATCCGCCCCTCATCGGGCGCGATCAATCCCACGATCATATAAAACGTCGTCGTCTTGCCGGCGCCATTGGGTCCGAGTAATCCCACGATCTCACCGGGGCGAACATCGAGCGAGACATTGTTGACCACACACCGACCACGATAGCACTTCCTGAGACCGAGGGTACGGAGGACCGCTCCCGTGTGTTGCTTTTGTACCGAGGGGCTGACGGCGATTTCTCTTTCTTCAATCGCGCGGCCTGCCACCTCTTCGACCAGTGTTCTCATCGTTCCCCTACTGGATTTTTTTCGTCGTTTTCACCCGGCGCGAGCCTCCGTCAGTTTCGACAAAGACTTTATCATCGGCCAAAAGGAAAGTCAATCGAGCGCCTTTTTGACTCAGGTGTTGACGATCGTCGTCCACTCGCGCCGGTGCGCCCGTCAGGACAATTTCGTCGGTTGCCGCCGTGTAGACGGCGTGATCTCCCAGGGCGCGACGCGACGGTTCAGTGAGAGTGACGTTTCTCTCCGCCGTCGCCCGCTCGATCTCGGCAACATCAAGCTTCAAGGTTACCGTCACCCGCTCGGCCGATAATCGTTGACTCCCTCGCTTGAGGAGGACGCCCCCTGCGTACTCAACCACCCGCAAAGCATCTCGATAGGTCAGCCGATCGGCCGAGACGAAGACGGGTATCGCTTCTTTGGACGGGACATCTGCTCGCCGCGCCCGGTAAAACAGCGACCGAACCGACCCCCGTGCAATCATCATTCGTTCGGTCTGACGCAACTCGATGACGTCCGCTGCCACATAGCTGTCGTCCTGCCAGGCGCGAGCCCCCCCGCTATAGATGGCAGCTGCCGCCTGACGATCCACCTCCAGCCGATCCGCCGCGAGAAATATCGGCGCTCGGGCATCGCCAAACGGAGCCGCTCCTCCCGTCGCCCGCCGATTCACGTAGGCGGTCAGGACCTTACCCCGAGCCACGATCGTCTCCGCACGGAGGTTCAAGTCAATCTCAGTGGCGCGCGTCCGTCCCCGATCGTCCCACACCTCGGGGTTCCCCCGAAGGCGGATTGCACCATCGGCCTGATCATAAACGGCTCGCTCGCCGGAGGCCTGACGGTCTCCCTCCCGGTAGCGAAAATGTCCCGATTGAACAATCCAGGCGATGTCCTGAGTTGTGGAGTCGAACTCCGCCTTCAGATGGTCGCTTGTGGCGATCCGAATTCGCGATGGACCGTCCTGCGGATCATTCGGTCGAACCTCCACGCGGACGTGACCTTCCGCCGTCAGCTCTTTCATCAGGTTGTCACGGTCGAAAAACCGCAATTCCATTCGATCGGCCTGAACCGTTTTATGCTCTCCCGATTTGCCGGACACGGGTTCAACCGCCAGGGAGACATCTCCTTCCGCGACGATCCGATCGAAGATCCGACGCTCGGGGCGATAGATCAGATGCACGGCATTAGCCTGAAGCCGTTTGCTCGAGGGTGTGGCTACGAGTATCCGCCGGATCCCTTTTTCACCGGACGGAACCGCCGGAGGAGCTGAGAAGAAAAGCTCCACGCGACCGCCATCTCCCTTGACCTCGGAAGGGTACAGCTCCTGACGGCCAAGAGCGGCGAAATTCACTTCGATCCGCGATGTCCGCAGCTCCCGTACTCCGAGAGCTTCGGCGATCCGCACCCAGGCATCGCCCGTGGCGATGGCACGCACGAGTTGTTGATTTCCACCGAAGAAAAATCCCATCGTGCGCGACGCCAGTTCACTTCGGCGAGGACCCTCCTGCGATTCAAGCCGGGCATTGCCGAACGCGTTCACCTGCTTCAATCGGTTCTCGGCATCGAAAAACGCCTCAATACGATCGGCCCGAAATCGGTGGCCGCGCTGGGTCATTACGACCGATCCGATCAGTTCCAGCATGGAAGTCGCGCGACGATACCGCACGAGATCACATCGCGCCGTGAGTGGCGATCCCCGCAGCCCCCGGTCCGACTGACGCGGTTCAAAAACGAGAGAGACGTCCTCACTCAGAACGACTTGTTCCCGCTCCTGTTCGGTCTCGATGACCAGCCCATGACTCTCTCCCTGGAAGCCATCGCGCGAGAACGTCACCGGCACGTCCGTTCGAATCACACCCTTCGGTTGGTCATAGTAAAGTCGCTCGGTCTTGAGCGTCAGTCCGTCATCGGTGCTCGCCTCCACGTTGGAGGCGAAGATGACGCTCCGGGTACTCTCATTGTACGAGGCGCGTGCTGCTGTAATCCTGGCTCGTGGCTGGCCGCTCGATCGGTACACGGTGAGGACCACATCCTTCAACTCCCGATGGCCATCATCGTAAACCTCAGCCCGCGCCGCCGTCACGACAAAGACCGTTTGATTCCTCTCCGTCTGCACATGGCGAAGATTGTCGCTGACCGAAATCAGCCGCCGCCCCGAGGTTGTTTCGGCGAAGGGCGAATGACCCCTCTGCAAAAACCCGTACTGATTCCTGTAGGAGATGACAAGCACGGCCACGATGGCCCCGAAGAGAAGGACCGCGGCAAGCCGCACCAATCGCGGCGAGAGATGTCGCTGCCGTTGTCGCCTTATCACATCGCCTCTCCTCAGCCCCTTGCGGGTTTCATTGTACCGTAGGAGAGCAGGAGGAGGAAATACCATCATCATTTCGAGTGCTATGACGGAATCAAGGAAGCTTTGCAAGGGGCAGAGAACGGGCGGGAAAGGCTTCCTGTCTGCCCAAGCAGGCCGAGCCTGAACGATCGGTGAGAAAAGTAGTCCCTGTCTAAACGGAGCGAAAGCTCAGGGTACCAGTGGGGAAGAACGGCTCGACAAAGGCGTTTCGGAATCTTTCAGCGGGTTGCCTGGCGCGGATGGCGACGGTGAAAAATCCTCCCGCGGTTTCCGCAAGCCTGTCTGCCAGGCCCGAGGCGTGCGCTCCCAGGATGTTTCTGAGGGAAGGAGCGGCATGGCCAGCCGCCCGGGCGCGCGTCGGCGTATACGGCTGTTCCAGATATTTTTGTGCAACCTGGAGCGCACCGTTGTAATCATCGCGCGTCTCGATGGCTTTCTGGTAGTCGGCAACAGCGCGCTCCCGTTGACCCAAAGCATCCCAACAATTTCCTCGATAGATGTAGCTCCACACGACCACCCACGGGGGACGCTGGTTCCCGTTGATCGCATCACTGAATGCATCCACCGCTCGTGGGAAGTTTCGCTGCTCAAAGTAGAGCAATCCCAGATTGTAATGAGCCCATGAACTGAGGGAATCCAGTTCCAGGGCAGCGCGAAATTGCTGCTCGGCCTCCGGGTATTCCCGGTTGTTCAAATGCTCGATTCCACGACGCACGATGACGGCTACCCGAAGTTGATCCGTCAGATGCAAAATTCGATAGTTCGGATCAATGATTACTTCGACCGGTGGCGTCTCCGACGCAATCTCAAAGGGGCCCTCCGTCCCCTTGAGGACAATCACCGTCTTTTCTTCCTTTCCCCCCTCTGCCTTCAGAAGAATTTCCACCGGCATATCGAAAATTTCCAGATTTTGCTTGACCGTTCCCCGGACTTTGAATTTGCCCTCGCGCGTGCGGAGGATCGTATACTCGAGGCGAAATTCCGGCACCCCCGTCGAATCAACCCACAGGCCGAAGAACGCGCGCATCTCCCGGCCAGCCACACGTGACGTCAGGGTTTCAAAATCGGCAATGGACGCATTCTTGCCGTTATAGGTGTTGTAGTAGCTCGTGATCAAGGAGAAGAATTTTTCATCCCCCAGTACGTAGCGAAGCATGTGGAAGACGAACGCCCCCTTGTAAAAGACGATAGCCTGATAGCTCGGAGACAGGTCATAGAGTTGAATCGGTGCGCGGGCAATTGACGCGGCAGATTCAAAGGCCAGGGCACGTTCCATTGTCTCCTGAAGCGCCTGTTCGTATTCGGCCTGAGGGGCCGTCGCTTCACGAAACAGAAGCGAACTGTACTGAGCAAGACCTTGAGACAGCCAGGCATCATCAAAACTCCGCAACGCCACGGCTTGTCCCCACCATTGATAGGCCACTTCGCGAGCCAGACGACCCAGATCCAGCGGCCGATCTCCCGCCACCAGATGGGGCGCCAGGAAGAGCACTCCAGGCCCGGAATAGTAGTCGAGCGTTTCATTATCTACCTCGGCAATCCTCAAACGGTCGCCAAAGGCATAGGGCCCAAACCGCGCAATATAGACCTTCAGCATCTGACCGAGAGGCTCGGCCAGGGCCTCCAGACGGTTTTCATCACCCGGTTTGGCGAAGAGTTCGAGCCTCACGCCGGAGGGATTTGTAACCTCCTTGACGATGTATTTGCCCAACGCCAGCGAACCGGGCAGTACAGGTTGCGTGCACACCAGTGTATAAGAGACCCGATCCTGTCGCGGCTGAGGACGCGCCGGTTGAGGCTCGCGCGACGGTGGAGGCGGAGTCGTTGTGGGCCGTCGCCGGACCTGACGGGGTGGTGGTGAAGGTCGCTCCTCAGTCGGTCTGGGCGCCTCGACGACCGCCGAAACCGGTTTGGCGGTGACCGCCTGCTCGCTGTAGCCGACCAGGCGAAGATCGGGCGGCGTCACCAGTGTGATCTCATATGTCGCGCGGTCCGCTGCATAATCGTGAAAGGGAAACCATCGGGAAGCGTAGAAGAGGTAACTTCCTTCCGGGCCCACATAGGCCAGCCGACGATCCGGAATGGGGCCGCCCTCAGCCGTTCGCAACTCACCGGCATAGTCGAAGACGAGAGCAACCTCTGAACCCGCCTCGATCACCTTCCCCAGGTCAACCCGCACGGTGACCTGATCCAGCCGATCCTGCAAAAACTCGAGCGGTTGGTTGCTCTGCGCATCGGTAACCCGCGAGACAACCAGTGATCCGTTCAGCTCCAGTACCACCGATCGTGACGGGGCCTGCAACCGAAGCCGCACGAGGGTCCGCGCTGTCAGCCGGTAGTTTGCCGGATCAATCTCCGCCTCGATCTTGTAGTGGAGAACGTCGAGTCCGTTGTCCGCCTTATTCTGCGCCACGCCAGCACCGACTCCCGCAGCGGGGAGACCGACCACAAGACTTATAATCACCCATGCGAGACAAACCCGGCCGGGGTAGCCGCAACTCAGTCCTCTCATCAGATGCCCGAACACGCGGCAATTCTACCACCGGTGAGATCGCTTTGTCAGCACTCCTGTACGCGAGAATTCACTGCCGCTTTTCCAGACGTTTCACGTCGGCTACCTGTGCTTGGGCCGCTCGCGCGGCCATTGTTTTTTTGTTGCATGTTGCACGTGGGGGGCACATCCTGTGCATGGAGCTGATTAATCCGCCTTGTCACTCCGACGGTTCATGTCCCGTCTTTGGCCGGGCGTCGGCAGACGCTCCCCGGAGGGTAGCCAGACGTGCGGCGTCTGGTCAGCGGGGATCACGATGACGCGCAACGATGCTTCTCCCATTCAATCCGTCGCGCAATTGTTCGGGGCACGTCGCCGGGAGCACCCGGCCCCACCGGACCTGCTGGCGGGTCTCCAACGCACCGTTCGTCTTCACGCCCCGTTTTCCAGACAGTTCGCGTCTGCTTGCCTTCGCGAGGCCACTTCCGTAATGATCGCTCTTGTGACAAGCCGCTCGTCTTCCACTCTCCCTCCACGCGGCCTCTGAGCGGCGGGCACCCTCGAAGCGTAATTGGGGCGATGCATACACCCCCTCTACAACTCGGTATTACATCCTTCGGAAATGATCGTAGCCTTGCGGTTGCAGCAGCTCTCGTTGGCCCTCGCGTTCGAGAAAGATTTTTCGCGGCTCGCCGATGATCTGACCGATGCAGGTCAGCGGGACGTCAGGCACCGCCGATTGAAGCTCGGCGATGAGATGAGCTTTGTGCTTCTTGACGGTGAAAAGGAGTTCATAATCCTCGCCCCCGTGAAGCGCGGCGATAAGCGGATCAAGGCCGAGGTCACCGGCTCCGGCTACGACGGGAAGACAATCCGCGTAGACCACAGCTCCCACACCACTCTCATCGCAGAGGTGGAAAAGATCCGAAGAAAGCCCATCGCTGACATCAATCATGGCGTCGGCGATGCGATGTTCGCCGAGATACCTTCCAACGGCCAGCCGCGGCTGGGGGGCGAGATGCGCCAGTAAGGCCTCCCTTTGCAGGTCGGGTAACGACTCGCTTAGCCGGACACCCGATTGGAGCAACGCCAGGCCGAGAGCAGAGAGACCGAGCCGTCCGGTCACGTAAAGGAGATCTCCCGGCATGGCTCCATCCCGCCGCACCGCCTGATGCACCGGACAATCCCCGAGCACGGTGATGACGATCATCAGACCGCTCCTGGATGCCGAAAGATCGCCGCCGATAAGAACGGTTGACGTTGCATCAGCCAGTGTCAGCAACCCGTTGAAGAATTCGTCGAGGGAGGCTTCATCGAAATCCGGGGGAATGGCGAGCGTCAGGAGAAACTCACGCGGAGTTCCCCCCATCGCGGCGATGTCACTTAGATTAACCGCGAGCGCTTTGTGTCCGAGCAGGCGGGCGGGCGTGTATTCCCGGCGAAAGTGAACGTCCTCAACAAGGGCGTCTGTCGTCACCAGAGACCATCGTCCGCTCGGACGTTTCAAGATGGCCGCGTCGTCACCGATGCCGAGAATCAGTTCCGGAGAGTAACGCCGAGCCGCCGCCCGAATCCGATTGATCAGGTCAAACTCCGGTCGCACCGATTCACCCCCTCTCGACCTCCAGGACCGGATGATCGTTTTCTTCTCACGGGGCGGTAATCTACCTGACAGTGCGGGGAAATGACAAGTTTCCACTCACCCTAGCTCCGGGCGTATGGGGACGGGTCGGATGCCACGCAGGAAATCGCCATACGCCGGGAGCCTTCCCCCGTGTGAGGCGCACGACCGACGTGTTCGATCCTCTATCAGGGGCGTTCAGGCTCTCGATTCCGCCACA